>SLNM01000095.1 GCA_007133055.1 Lentisphaeria bacterium | reverse complement strand
TGCCGCTTCAGACGAGACACGGCCTCCCGCAGAATTTCACAATACAATTCAAAGCCGACCGATGCAATATGACCGCTCTGCTGAGCGCCGAGGATATTGCCCGCCCCCCGAATTTCGAGGTCGCGCAACGCTAGTTGCATACCGGCGCCCAGGCGGGTGTACTGACGAATCGCGGCCAGCCGGCGACGAGCGTTCCGGGCCGGCATCCCGGCCGGTGAAACTAAGAGATAGGCATAGGCCTGATGATGGTAGCGCCCGACCCGGCCTCGCAACTGATACAGCTCGGCCAATCCGAAACGGTCCGCGTCCTGGATAATTATGGTGTTGGCATTGGGTATATCCAGCCCGGACTCAATAATCGTGGTGCAAACCAGGACATCCACCTGTCCCTGCAAGTATTTCTGCATGGCATCCTCCAGCTCGGCCGCAGGCATGCGCCCATGCGCCACCACCAGACGCGCTTCCGGCAGCAGGCGCTGCAAACGCCGGGCTTCGGCGGCGATGCTGCGCACCCGGTTGTGCAGATAAAACACCTGCCCGCCCCGCTCCAGCTCGCGCAACACCGCCCGGCGAACCAAGTCGTCGTCGTTTTGCGCCACCACCGTGGTCACTGGCAGACGCTCGGCCGGCGGACTCATAATGGTGCTGAGATTCCGAATGCCGCTGAGACTGAAATATAGGGTCCGGGGTATCGGGGTCGCGGTCATGGTCAGGATATCGACACTGGCTCGCATTCTCTTGAGCCTTTCCTTATGCCTGACACCAAATCTTTGCTCTTCGTCAATGACAATCAGGCCGAGGTTGGCGAACACCACATCCTTCTGCAGCAGCCGGTGTGTGCCGATCAGAATATCCACCCCGCCTTCGGCCAGTCGCGCCAGAATCCGGAGCTGCTCCGTCTCGGTTCGAAAACGGCTGAGCATTTCTATGTTGATCGGGTACTCGGCCATGCGCTGCCTGAAAGCGTACAGATGCTGCTGGGCCAGCAGGGTGGTCGGCACCAGCACCGCCACCTGGCGATTGTTGGTTACCGCCCGAAAGGCGGCCCGCATGGCCACCTCGGTTTTCCCGTAGCCCACATCGCCGCACAGCAGCCGGTCCATGGGTTCGGAGCTGGCCATGTCGGCCAGCACTTCCTCTATCGCCTGACTCTGATCAGGTGTTTCCGGGAAAGGAAATGAAGCGGCAAAGGAACGTTCCCAGTGCGGATCCTCCGACGAAGCCAACCCCTTCGCGTTATGCCGCATAGCCTCAATTTGAATCAGTTCGGCGGCCAGATCATAGGCCGCTTCGGCCGCCGCCGCCCGGTTTCTTTGCCAGGCGCCACCGCCGATCCGGCTAAGTTTCGGGGCTCTGCGGCTGGTCCCGATATAGCGACTTACCAGCCATGCCTGCTCCATCGGCACATAGAGCCGGGCCGAGTCGGCAAACTCCAGTTCGAGCACCTCCTGCAACACCCCCCTGGTCTCCAGCTCGCGGACCCCATGAAAAAGGGCAATGCCATGGCTGGCATGAACCGCGAAATCGCCCTTGTGCAACTGGTTTTCATCGGACCATCGGTAGTCAGCCTGGTAACGACCGCGCCCGGTTTCCGCCGGACTCCGGCCGGGCTTGCCGAAAATCTCGGTCTCACCCAGCATTACCAGCCGCGCCGACGGGATGAACAACCCGCCGGGCAGGCGGGCAGAAACAATCTCAACAGGCAAACCGGCAACGGCGGTGTCAGCCTCAAGCATTTCGCGAAAACGATCGGCCTCCCCCTGATTCCCGCAGGCGGCGACCACCGCATACCCCGCCTGGTGCCAGCGCAGCAAGTTGACCCGGAGAATCTGCCAGTGCAGCAGCGCGGACTCCCCGCCCACGGACAGCTCATCAAACCGAAAACTCGCCCCCAGTGGCGCCCAGTCCAAATCCAAAAAGGATTCCTCCGCACCCCTGTCCTCGGGCGGCGCAAAAGTAATAATCCGAGACCTCTGGCGGTTTTGGAAATCCCGCCACCAAGACAGCGCAGACGGCTCGGCAAAACGTTCTAGATGCTCCTCGATCACACGCGGACGCCAGAGTAAGAAATATGACTCGGCACCCAGGTAGTCAAGGAAAGTATAGCCTGCTCCGGGCTCGCCCAGCACCCGCTCGCCGCGCGGTACAATGTCAAAGCCATGACACGGATTTATTGAGCGCTGGCTCTCGGCGTCGAAAAAGCGGATCGATTCGATTTCCTCGCCAAAATACTCAATCCTTGCAGGATACTCGTAGAGAGGGGAGAAAACATCCACTATCCCACCCCGGCGCGCAAATTCACCTGGCACCCTGACCTCAATTTCGTTGTCATAGTCCAATCGTACCAAGGCCTCGACCAGTTCCTCCAGCGAACCGGACTGATCGCCGGCGCGCAGCGACAAACGCTGGCCGGCAAACTGCTCCGGCGGCGGGACGGCGGCGGCAAAAGCCGCGGGAGAACCAATAAATATCGCCTCCCGCGAATGCAGCGCCCGGCTCATGGCGGCCGCCCGCAATGCCTCGTTTTCAGGAATCCACCGACGTCTCTCACCCTGCATCTCCGGCACCATCACCAGCTCGGGAGCAGACTGTCCCAGCAAACGACACCATTCCTCGAGAGCACCCGCCACCGAGGCGGCGGCATGCTCGTCGCGAACCAACAGGCACAGACGCGGGAATTCACTCCCAGCCGCCGTGGCCAGAAGACTTAAGCTCTCCAGTCCATCGACCGCCGACACCGACAGCGGCGGCGACAACGACAGCCCGGACAAATGCCGTGTTAGGACTGAACGCCAGTCAATATCCAATTGTAGTTGTTTTTCCATAAAAAACCTGCCGTGCTGTTGACCACAAGGCAATACCGCGCTACAATAAGCGTTTGACGATGGATTTCATGTCGATCATGCAATAATCCAACAAAAATGGAACCTAGGTCGCCCATGCCTCCAGAAGACAATGACCCGATCAAATCCTACATGCGGGAAGTAGGCCAAAGTCCTTTGCTGTCGCGCGAGGAAGAGAACCGCTTGGCGGCCTGCATCGCCCGGGGGTGCGAAGAATCAAGGCAGACCCTGATCACATGCAATCTTCGACTGGTGGTAAAAATCGCGCACGACTATAAAAACATGGGACTGCCTCTGCTGGACCTGATTGCCGAAGGCAATGTAGGATTGATGCAAGCAGTCGAAAAATTCGACCCGGGCAAAGGCGCTAAGTTCAGCAGCTATGCATCCTGGTGGATCAAGCATTCGATGCGAAGAGCGCTGAGCAATCAATCGCGCACAGTACGCATCCCCGCCCAGTCAATCAGCAAACTGAACAACATACAAAAGGCTCGGCAGCTTTTGCTCGAAAAAATGGAGCGCGAACCCACCGAAGCCGAGATCGCCGAACAGCTTGGAATCTCCGAGCAAACTGTGTCCACTCTGTTGAAAACCGCCATCAGCAGCTTCTCCCTCCAGGAATGCCTGAACCACGGAGAATTCAAAACCAAACAGGATGTCCTGCTGCTGGACCTGTCGAAAATGCCGGACATCATGGTGGCGGAAAATGAGACCACCGAAAAAATGCTGGCCGCACTGCAACAACTTGATGAACGCGAACAAACGATTATTGTACGACGCTTTGGACTGGACGGCGCCCGGCCCTGGACTTTGGACCAGTTGGCCGGGCACATCAACCGCTCCCGCGAACGGGTGCGGCAAATCCAGTTTGTCGCCCTGGCCAAACTAAAAAGTACGCTTGACGGCAAGATCACGACAAGTGCAATCGAGCCAACCATGAACAACGGCCTAGCCTGATTAATTCATGAACTTCGAAGCGAGAGGTGCCAGTGTGCGTGAGATCAACAGCTTGCGGCCGTAAACCGGTCGCGGCGTACTGGACGTACGGCAAAGATCGAAAAGTTGTTGGGATTGCGGGCAATGGCAACTCGCAGTAGATGGCTCGTGAATTATTCAGGCTAGGGCAATTCAGCAACCAATAAGGAAAAGGTGAAGTCTATGCCGGAAGTAAGAGCGGACAAGGGAGAACCGATCGAGAGAGTATTGCGCAAGCTTAAGAAGAAGCTGGACAAGGAAGGAACCTTGAAGGAGCTGCGCAATCGGCGCCACTATGAAAAGCCCAGTGAAATCAAGCGTCGTCGCAACAAACGCACCCGCTGATGTCTGACTGGCTACGAATGTGCGCCAAACTGCATTTCATCCGGCAACACAGGCAGAGACCCCATGCGAAAAGGGTTGATGTTCCGAATTCGTGTTGGTTTGAACCTTGTACAGAACTAAAATCCGGTCGCAAGTTGAACGACACTCAGAAAGAAAAATGCCCAACCAGTCTATTTTCAGGAACGGACAACAATATCCAAGTAGATGGCTCATGAATTATTCAGGCTAGCTACTCCTCCTTGGTTGCCGGCTCCGCCCGGTCCTCCGGATTTTTTTCGGCTTTGCCGCCACCCCGCTGAGCCAGGGATTTGGCTCGCTCCACAAACACCTTGAATGCAGCCTGCAACCTTTTTTCCCGACGACGCTGGTAGCGATCTATGGTTGGTTTGGCTACGAAGTAGGTGAGCAATGCGGCAACAGTGGCAATCAGCAGGGCGGCACTGCCCATGGCCAGCAGAGTATTGCTGCCCATTTCCAACAAGGTCTTGAGATAGAGCAAAGGGTTCTGCAGCAGCGAATAATTTTGTAGCATGGTCCACAGCGTTTCAGTGTCCGCCACATCCCCACGCACCCATAATCCGGTCAGCCATGTCCCGAAACGATAATAGGCCACATATAAAAATGGCATAGTCAGCGGATTGCTGACCATGCAACCGAGCAGAGCGGCAATACGGTTGAACTGACGAAACACCAGTGCCGCCAGCACAATGGTGAGAATCTGCAGGCCGTAGGGCACCGTCAATCCGACAAAAACCCCGAACGCCAACCCGGAAGCCAATTGATGCGGAGTGCCGCGCTGGCGCATCATGCGATAATAATAGTAGCGGATGGGGCGGTGAATCATGTTTTTCGCCGGAACTGTTGGTTGGTTTGGCCGGAGTCAGGCACAAGCTCAAATACCGCAGCGACAACGTACCTGAACAAAGGGAAAAATCAAGCACCGCCGGTGAGTGCGGGTAATCCGTCAGTCATAGATGCAACGCCTGAAAACAACCAGTCGGAAAACGAGAACAGCGACCAGCCTTCGCATGGCCTACGGCTTGGCAGGCGCGAACGGCGGACGATTAGCGTCACTCGTAATCCGCTCTCGTCGCCGTTCTCGTCAACCGACACGATTTTCCCACCTTTCACTGACGCAATACGAGTGCGGGGTCGATTCGCCCAGCCCTAATTCATTATTCGGGCTAGAACCGGTATCCGACCATGGCATGCGCATAGTGCAGCCACGCGAAGGTATAGACTGAATCGTTGTCCGCGCCCCCCTCGAGTGTTCTATAGCCCGCCGCCGCGAACCACCCGGAATCAAAATCATACTGTGCCGCAAGAGACACATCGAAAGCGCGTCCCATGGGAGACCACGCACCCTCCGCGTCCAGAATGACAGATACTCGATCATTCAATCGGTACTTGCCGTACAAATGCACCAGCGGCACCAGCCCGAGATCGTCCTTGGTTTGACTCCTGGCTCCCTGCTCCAAAGTAATGGCCGCATCGCGAACAAGTACGGCCGCCCCAAGCCCCAATCGCCAGCGAGCCCGATCATAGACCGTCAGGCGGTAGGTCAGACGGTAGGTGTTGAACCTGTACCGACCCTTCGCTGGCGTGTCAGCAGTGAACACCTCTCCCCTGAATGTGACATCCTCCCGCAGTCTTCCGGTTCCTTCAACTTGCAGTGGTGCCAGAGCAAGACGCAGCGCATGTCTTTCGCCGAAGGCATAAGTGGCGTAGAAACGAACATAGGGATCCGGCCCCTTGCCAGTCAGATCGAGCATGTCGAACTTGGTACCGTCGTCGCCGGGAATTCTGACATCGTTTCTGCTGAACCAGACGCCGCCGCTTTCGACTCGTACGTCGAGGTCGCCGGCAACAACGGAAGAAGTTATGACAAGCACCATGGAAAACCACATGCACAGCTTGGTCCGCAACCCATGCGCATCGCCAATTTCTACAATCTGATAGAGCATCTTTTCAACCCTCACTGTTTTTAATTTTAGTGGTGAAATCGGTCCTGTTTCGATGCCGGCTCCGAATATTCTTCTTATTGCCAGACCACGTCTTTGGCGTCAAACACCGGACCTTCACGGCAGGTTCGGACATATTCCCAGCCTCTGTGGCTGTCGGTTTTGCGCTTGAGTACGCAGGCGAAGCAGGCACCGACTCCGCAGCACATTACATGGTCCAGGCTGATTTCCGCAGGCAGGCAGTGATGTTCGGCGATCTCGCTCAGTTTTCGCAGCATGCCGGCCGGGCCGCAGGCATAGATCTTTCGGTACCCCGTCGACGGTACGGCCAAAGCTTGCTCCAGAAGGTCGGTGACCAGGCCGCGATGGCCCTTTGATCCGTCTTCGGTGGCCAGTCGAACCTCGCCGCCCAGAGTTTGGAACTCCTCGACCAGCAGCAAATCCTGATCGGTACGCCCGCCCAGCAGGCAGAACGGTGCGGCGGGACTGCATTTGGCCAGCAACCATGTGGCTGCGCAGCCGTAGCCGCCAGCGACAATTATCGGTTCATCGTCGCTATCCGGCAGGGTGTATCCCGATCCCAGCGGGCCGATCAAATCCAGACTAGTCCCCGCATTGAGACTGGCAAGATGAGCGGTGCCCTCTCCTACGACTTTGTAAATAATGCTTAGGCGGCCAGCCTTGGGATCGACATCGAAGACGCTGAAAGGGCGGCGCAAGACCCGATGCGCCAGTCCCGGCATCCGGACATGAACAAACTGTCCCGGCTCGACCATTGGTGCGATGCCGGGGCAGGCCAGGTCCGCCTGGCAATATTCTCCCTGCAACCGATAGTTGCGGAGAATCGGGGCGTCCTCCTGATGCGTGCCGCTCATCTTTTCAGTAGTCCTCCAGCGCTTGCCTGAGTTTTCGTACAAAGATTGCCACCTCCTCCTGGCTGGTCTGCGGGCTGAAGCTCACCCGTAGCTGGCCGCGGCCTGTTCTCTGGTCCATGCCCATTGCCAGCAGGACATGGCTGACCGCGGCGCTCTCGGAAGAGCAGGCGCTGCCGGAGCCGACAATGACGCGTTGTCTGGCCAGAGCCCGAACGAGGATGGCGCCCTCGAAGCCAGTAAAAGCCAGGCAGAGTATGTAGGGCGAACCGCTGCTCGGAGATACTATGGTCGGAACCGGACCATCCCAGTCCTCCTGGATTTGCCGACGCAGCCAAAGGTTTAAATTCCGAATATGACGCCAGTGTTCGTCCTGTCCCTCGCAAACTTGATCCGCCGCTCTGAGGAATCCCAGTATTCCGCCTGCATCCAGAGTGCCTGGCCGGTAGCCGCGTTGCTGGCCGCCGCCGAACATCAGGGGTTGCAAGGGTGTGCCCCGGCGCACAATCAGCGCTCCCACCTGCGGCGGTCCGCCGATCTTGCGGCCGCCTATGCTCAAAAGATCAATCCTGGCCTCGGTCCAGGGAATTTTCATCTTGCCGAAGCTTTGCATGGCGTCGACCATCAATACCGCGTTAGGTGCCCGCCGGTCGAGCCAGGCACGCAGTTTGACCAGGTCCTGCATCGCCCCGGTTTCGTTGTTCACATGGCAAACCCCGACCAGGGCGGCCGTGTCAGCGTCCGCGCCCTCCACTTCCGACCACCGCAACTGACCCTCGCGGTCAGCCATCGTCTCAATGCACCGCCCCTCCGCCCCGGCATGGGCACGGGCAGGTTCAAGCAGAGCCTTATGGGCGGTTCCGTCAATGATGCTGAGCGGTTTTGGCAATGTGCGCAGGCAGCCGAGCACGGCCAGGTTGTTGGCCTCGGTGCCGCCACTGGTCCATAGCAGCTCGGATTCAAATTCGGATGTGCCCAGGCGGGCAAGCAGTTTTCTTTCGCCTTCTCTGATGGCGCTCAGCACCTGTTCGCTGAAGTGATTGCCGGCGTGGGGATTGAGGGAGGAGGCAAGAGCCTGGACCGGAGTTTGCCGCTCCAGCTCCGGCAGCAGAGGGGAAAGAGCCGCATGGTCAAGGTAGACCAAGTTGTCGGGTTGGCAGTAGTCGGCCATTTTATTCCGTCGTAAACTGGCGTCGCAATTTATCTTTTTCCCGGTCCCTTTTCTCCTCAAGCGCCTGTATTTCCAAGGCCAAATCCTGTTGCAGTTGCTGCGCTTCGACCGGATCCCGCAGGAAGCCGGACTTGTCTTTTGCGGTCATCCGGGCATGCACTATCTTAGCCTCGTATATTCGGTCAAGTTCGGCCAGTTGCTCCTTCTGCTCCCGGCTGAACGATGGATTTTTCTCCTGGCCTCCGCCAAAGCGTTCCATGGCCAATTCCAGCGCGCTTTTCATTTTTTCCCTTGTTTTTCTGACGGTTGTTTTTTGCGGGTTCAACCTCGGTCATTCATTCCCTGCGGTTCGTCTGCTTACTCTAGCCCCGATAATGTCCGGGTCAAGCAAGTTGCAGTGGCCGAATCGAGACCGGGCTTGACAACGTCGTCACAGGTGCCATGTTACTCTTTTGCGGGGAACAATAGTTCATCAATGCGGAAAAGCGGGCGCGGCGGCGGCGGGGCAATGAGCCGGAGCCGGTGCCGGTGCCAGGGAGGGAGAGGTTGAGAACGGTGGTTTATGTGTCATCTTTTCACAAGACTAGTAAACGCAGACATGGAGAATCATCATGAAAGAAGCAAGCGACGAGAAAATTCAGCGCGAAATGGGCCAGACGGACATGGATCATGACCCGAAGGCGGCGGCGGCGGCAGTCAAGCGCCAGGCGCTGGCCTTGGGAGCCGATTCGGTCGGCATCGGCAATATCGAGCGCTGGCACAACGCTCCTACCCAGATGGACCCAAAACAAATCATGCCCGAATGCAAGAGCATTATCGCCATGGCCTTCCGGGTCATGCGCGGCACCATGCGCGGGATTGAAGAGGGCACCTTCTTTAGCAATTACAGTGCCATGGGTTACGGCGGCATTACCTATCTGTATATGCCGATGACTGTTATCAATCTCTGCAAATACATCGAGGATCGAGGCTATGAAGCTCTGCCCATGGGGCATCAGAGCGACTGGCGGGCGATTGACGCCACTTACACCGGAGCCGGGGAAGGCGGTAGGTTGAAGAAAGACTTCAGCCGTCCGGTCGCCCCGGGCAAGGCCGCCCCGGATGTTATGATCCACTTGCGCATCGCCTCCTATCTCTGCGGTCTGGGCGAAATCGGACATAGTATGATGCTGCTCACTCCCGAGTTCGGGCCGCGCAACCGAGTCGGAGTTGTCCTGACCGATGTCGAGCTGGAGCCGGACCCGATCTACGACGGTCCGCAGTTGTGCAACAAATGCATGGCTTGTGTGAGAGACTGTCCGACCGGCGCCATCAGTCGGAATAAAACCGTCAAACTCGAACTGGCGGGCAACCAGGTCGAGTTCGCCCAGGTCAACTGCGACGCCTGCAACCATGGTTTTCGCGGGGCGCAGCGAGTGGACTACGAAGTGCCGGAAGAACAGCAGTACATGGGTAAGAACACCAAGCCAGGATGGTGGAGCCCGTTTAACAAGAAACCGAAAAACCTATACAACACCGGCCAGGCTCCCGAAGGCGCCCGCGGTTGTACACGCGCATGTATGATCGAGCTGGAAAAACGGGGGGTCCTGCGCAATACCTTCAAGGATGAATTCCGCCGCCGCAAACCGTGGCGCGTCGACTGGGACAGCCAACCGCAATATCCGGCCGATGTCAAAATGGCCGGCGAACCGGTCATCGGCGATGGTCCCGAGAATCGAAAAAAAGTCGACGACGTAGACTAAGCCCGTCATCGGCACAGGGGTCGGGCAATTCGTCAACCTGTGTCGTGGTAGAACAACGGGAAAAGATGTCGTTCAACTTGCGCTCCCTTTGATCTCGGCCAATTGCCGCAGCTTGTCCCCGGGGTGCTGACTGCGCATCAGGCCTTCACCGATCAGAAAGGCGTCGGCGCCGGCCTGGCGCAATGTTTCAATGTCGCGCCGATTGCGCAGGCCGCTTTCCGCCACGCTCACGATTGAGTCGGGTATTTTATTGAGCAGCTCGGCGGCGGCGGTCAGGTCGGTTTCGAAGGTGGACAGGTTTCTGCTGTTGACCCCGATCAATTCCGGCGATGTTTCAAGAGCCTGCATCAGTTCCTCTTGGTCATGCACTTCGATCAATGCCGCCAAACCCAGTTCCCGGGCCAGATGCGAAAGCTGGGCAAGCTCGATGGGCTCAAGAGCGGCGGTGATCAGCAGTATGGCGTCCGCCCCGGCCAGGCGAGCTTCATAGACCTGATAGGAATCGACCATGAAATCCTTCCTAAGCAG
>SLNM01000059.1 GCA_007133055.1 Lentisphaeria bacterium | reverse complement strand
TCAGGTTTCAGGAGAGAATAATGGCAGAAAGCACCTATCCTGAATAATTCACGAAGCCAGTGTGGTGCAGATGTGCGGCGGAAGGCATGACGCTGTATAGGCATACCGCGAATGCCTTCCAACAAAACAGATACGCCGCAATGGCTTCGCCCGAAGGGCGGCCAATTTCACCGCATCCTGCCACGAGCCATCGCCTTGCGGTAGACCATTCCGTAAGGAATAGAGGCTGCACGAAGTGCAGCAATGGAGCGAAGCGGAATGGCAATCCACAGCTGCGGCTTGTCTCGTGGCAGCCTGCGGCAAACTTGGCTCGTGAATTAAGCAGGCTGGATGGACTGAAACCTGAAACCCGAAACCTGAACTCTGTCACGAGCAATGCATCATTTCTGAATGTGAATTGAAACAAGCTACCCACTCAAAGTGAGAAAGAACCCAAAAAGAGGTGACAGCAAATGAAAAAGAAGATTGTCGGCGGGGTGGTTCTGGTAGCAATGGTGGTTTTGATGCTCTGGCTGATTGCCGGCTTAAACACAAATCCCGAGCCTGACCGAGTTCTGGTAACCACCTATCCGATCTATCAGCTTGCCCGCAACGTGACGCACGGCGCGGAGGGGTTGCAGGTGCAGTTGATGCTGCCGCCCGGACTGGGATGTCCGCACGACTATGTCCTGACTCCGCAGGATATGCGACGCCTGGAAGCGGCCGAAGTACTGATAATCAACGGGCTGGGAATGGAGATTTTTCTGGATCGGGCACTGGCCAGGGTGGGGCAACATTTGTCGGTGATCGACACATCGGCCGGGATTGACCCTTTGCCGGGGGTGGCACACGACCGCGACCACGACCACCAGGACCACCACGGCCACCATCACCATCATGGCCAAGATCACCATCATGGCCAAGATCACGACCATGACCATGATTGCAGCCACGGGCGGGACGAAGGTGCTTGGAACCCGCATCTGTTTGCCAGTCCGCGCCTGGCGGCTGAAATCGTCGCCAATATTGCCGACGGCCTGGCTCGGTTAAACCCGGAAGCAACGGCGATTTACGAACAGAATGCCGCCGCCTACGGCGAGCGCCTGCGCCAATTGGCCGACGAGTTTCACGAGCTGGGCAAACTGATTGACAATGGCCGCATCGTGGTGCAGCATGATGTATTTGACTACTTGGCGGCGGAAATGGGCCTGGAGGTGGTGGCTCTGCTGCATGTGCATCCCGGACAGGAGCCGGCGGCCGCCGAAGTTTTGCGGATTATCAACGAAATCAGGCAGAAGGATGTTCGGGCGATCCTGATTGAACCTCAGTATTCCGACCGCACCGCACGCATGATCAGCCGCGAAACCGGCGTTCCGGTGGTTCTATTGGACCCGGTTGCCAACGGTCCGGTCGACGCACCATTGGACCATTACGAACAGGTGATGCGCCGGAATCTCGAATCGCTACGCAAGGTTTTACTTGAACCGAATTCAATTAACCAGCCCGGAACTTGATGGTGTGAAGACAACTGTTATTCGGGAGCGGCGGACAGGGCGGGAGCAAACGGAAAGGGTGCCCGCCGGGTTTTGGCTGGCCGTAGTTTATCATCCGCTCATTCGTCCGTGGCTGGGTTGGATATTGTTTGGTCGGGCCTGGTGCTCTCGCTGGCTGGGCCGGCTGGCTCGGACTTCATGGTCGCGCCGACGCATTGCCAGGTTCATTCGAAAGTATGATGTTGATGTCGGGGAATGCGCGGGCCAGGTGGATGAGTTTGCTTCGTTCAATGATTTTTTCATCCGCCGGCTTCGCCCCGAATGCCGTCCCTGCGACTGGCAGGAGAATGTTTTGGTATGTCCGGCCGATTGCCGGGCGGTATTTTTACCGGCTCTCGAGGAAAGCGAGAGCCTTCGGATCAAGGGATTCGATTTCCGGTTGCCCGCTTTGCTGGCGGCCAGTCCGGACCAGGCCTCCAGGCTGGCGGGCGGGCCGGCGATGATCGCTCGTTTGGCACCGGTGGATTGTCACCGCTACTACTATCCGGCCGCCGGTCGCGTACTGTCCTGGCAGGCCATTCCCGGGCGGTACGACTCGGTGCATCCGCTGGCCATGCGGCGGCGGGACGGCATTCTGGCAGCCAACAGCCGGCGGGTGTCATGGCTTGATCTTACCGGTTTCGGTGCGGCGGCCATGATCGAGGTGGGGGCATTTGCCGTGGCGGATATTGTGCAGACACATGAGGGGAGGGAATTCGATAAACTGCAGGAGAAAGGCTATTTCAACCTGGGCGGCTCAACCATAGTGCTGCTCCTGCAACCGGGCGCGGTGGACTGGGATCGTGATCTGCTGGATAATTCGGCGGCCGGCATTGAAACCAAACTGCCATTTGGAGAGCGGATCGGCGAACGCCAAACTTGACCCCCCTCCCAGACCCTGGCGTCAAGTGCCAAAAAATTGATTAACCGGAGGTTGACGATTGTGAAAGACAAGCTAAAATCTATCTTCTCCCGGCGCAGCATTCGTCGCTATCGCCAGGAAGAACTGTCCGACGAAATGGTGCGTGATTTGCTGATGGCGGCCATGGCGGCTCCTTCGGCCTGCGCCAAGGACCCATGGGAGTTCATTGTGGTGCGCGACCACGCAACCCTGGCCAAAATCGCCGAGGCTCTGCCCAATGGCAGCTTTTTGGCCGAGGCAGGCCTCGGCCTGGTGGTCTGCGGGGACTTGCAGCGGGCGCACGGCGGAGAGCTGTCGTACCTGCTGCAAGACTGCTCGGCGGCAATCGAAAATGTACTGCTGGCTGCATCCATGCTCGGACTAGGCGCCTGCTGGCTGGGCGTGCATCCGCGACCGGAGAGGGTTGACTTTCTGAAGAGTTATTTCCAGCTTCCACAGTCGATTGTACCGGTTGCGGTGGTCTCCGTAGGCTGGGCGGCTGACATTCAGCCCCCGCAATCACGATTCGAGGAACGTTACATCCACCAGGAAAAATGGTAGCGCCGGCCGCTGCCGATTCAAGCTTGGGTTTATATGCCGAACGAACTACTAGACCGCATTGACACCGCTTCATGCGCGGGGCGCGGCGGTGACACCCTCGGCCTAACCGAAGAAACCGTGCGCGGCGAAGTCATGCGCATTGTCTTTGCCAGCGACGACGGGGGTTATTCGGTGATGCGGCTGCAAACCGAGGACGGACGCGAGCTTACCTTGGTCGGTGGCCTGGGTGGCATTATCGAGGGCCAGGACATCGAGGCCAAGGGACGCTGGGAGAAACACAGGGATCACGGATTGCAGTTGCGGGTTTCCTCGCATCGCTCGATCCTGCCCCACAGCGAAGCCGGAATCCGGCGCTACCTGGGCTCCGGCATCGTGCCCGGCATCGGACCCAAACTGGCCGCTCGCATAGTCGATCATTTCGGCCTGGACACCCTGTCGGTCCTGGATAGCCGAACAGCCCGGCTGCGTGAAATTCCCGGCCTTGGCGACAAACGAATCCGGCAGATCAAAAAATCGTGGAACGAACATCAGGCGCACCGCGAGGCCTTTATTTTTCTGCAAGGACTGGGGTTGGGACCGCGGGCGTGCAGCCGGATTATGGCCTTCTACGGCCATGCGGCGGTGGAAATTGTCCGGCGCAACCCTTACCGGCTATGCGGCGATGTTTGGGGAATAGGATTTCAGACCTCGGATCAGATTGCCGCCAAGCTGGGTATCGAAAAGAACAATCCGCTGCGACTGGCTGCCGGCATCGCCTACACTCTGAGCAAGCTGGCGGACGATGGCCATACCTGCTATCCGCGGCAAAAACTGATAACGCGGGCGGCGGAACTGCTGGGCGCCGACCGGGAGCCGGTTGAAACCGGGTTGCACCGCGCGGTTCTGGACGCAGCAGTGGTGGTGGCAAAAAGCGAGTCCGCCGAATGCCGGAATCAAATGGTTTATGAACGACGCCTGTACCGGGCCGAGACCGCAGTGGCGGAGAAACTGACCAACATTCTCGCCCGCGGCGGTGGTTTGTTCGAGGGCGAGCTTCCCTTGCAAGAGCCCGAGATGCAGATCCTGAACGAAGCCCAGCGACAGGCGGTGCGCCGAGCCTTCAACTCACGCATAAGCATCATCACCGGCGGGCCGGGCGTGGGAAAAACACTGGTGGTCGGACGAATTGTCAGGCTGGCCAAAACTCTACAGAAAAAAGTGTTTCTGGCGGCGCCGACAGGACGGGCGGCAAAACGTTTGAGCGAAAGTTGCGGGGCACGGGCAAAAACTATTCATCGCATGCTCAAATGGGACCCCCAGAAACGGGAGTTCGTGCATGGACCAGACCGACCGCTGCGCTGCGACCTGTTGATCCTGGACGAAGTGTCGATGCTGGATATCGAGCTGATGAGCAGCTTGCTGGGAGCCCTGCCCGACGAGGCGCGACTGCTGTTTGTCGGAGACCGCGATCAACTGCCGTCGGTGGGGCCGGGAAGTGTGCTGCATGATATGATCGCCTGCCAAAGGGTGGCGGTAACACATCTGACCGAAATCTACCGGCAGGAGGAAGGAAGCCGGATTGTACTCAATGCCCACGCGGTCAACCGCGGCGTGATTCCCGACCTGACCCACCGTGACCGCGAGGAAACCGCCGACTTCTACTGGATAGAACAGAATGAGCCGGAGCGCGTCGGCGAAATGATCAGCACTATGATCGCCGAAAGAATCCCAGCCAAATTCAAACTCGACCCCATGGCCGATGTCCAGGTGCTGGCGCCGATGAACAAAGGCGCCTGCGGTACTATCTCGCTCAACGCCAGATTGCAGCAGGCACTCAATCCCGGACCCAAGCCGGAATTGCATTTTGGCGAACGCGCGTTTCGTCTGCATGACAGGGTCATGCAGGTGGTCAACAACTACGACAAAGGGGTGTTCAATGGCGAGCTGGGACAGGTGGTCGGAATAAACTCACAGGAAGCACGGATGACAGTGGCTTTCGATGTCGGAGTTGTCGAGTATGAACGAATCGAGCTGGACCAAATTAAACTGGCCTACGCCGTAACCGTGCATAAGTCCCAGGGAAGTGAGTTCCCGGCCGTCATCATGCCACTGCTTACCCAGCACTACATTATGCTGCAGCGCAATCTGGTATATACCGGCATGACGAGGGCGCGACGGCTGCTTGTCATGATCGGCAGCCGCAAGGCTCTGGCCATGGCCATCCGCAACGACCGCCCGGCTCTGCGATATACCCAGTTAAAAGCCTGGCTGGCCGAACCGCAGTTGCTGCGAAGCGAGATGGCCGACAACTGAACAGTGAACAGCAACCCAGCCATCCTGCGGCGGATCATCCTGCGGCGGAAAACAGCAAACCCCAGGTCGGCAAATCCACGCATTACATACACTTGAATCAAAGCTCCGCGCGGATCAAAGCGCACGAAAAGCAAGATGAGGTTATGGCCGCGAAAGACAAGAAACCGCAGCCCCACAAGGCTGTATTTACCCATTTTAGGCAATGCGCAAAATGGGTAAGTAGTCGCATTTGCCCAGTCGATCATTGGGACGGACGGATTCCGGCTCTACGGCTTAAACGTAGGTCGAGTATCCGACTCGACCATCAAAGCAGGCAAGTATCGTTTGTCTTGCGATCCTTTCGTGCTTGAATAAGCGCGGTCTGGTTGAGATCGTGGTTGGTGAGGATATATTAATCTCCGATGCCGGCAATGTCTTCCCCTATGCCGTTATCAGAGGCCGGCGAAGCTCCGTCTCAAACCGACAAGCATTGCCGAAAATTCGTTTCGATTGTCACTTTAGAGGAAGCAGAATGTCCCGTCAACCACTGATTATCGCCATGGATTTGGAGGGTGTGCTGGTGCCGGAAATTTGGATTGCCGTCGCCGAGCGCACCGGAATCGAAGAACTGCGGTTAACCACCCGGGATATTCCCGACTATGATCAGCTTATGCGCGGCCGCCTGCAGTTGCTCAGCCGGCATGGATTGAAGCTGCGGGACATTCAAAGAGTCATCGCCTCCCTCAGCCCACTGCCCGGCGCAGTCGAATTCCTCGCCTCGCTGCGCCAGCGTTTCCAGGTAATAATTCTTTCCGACACCTTCTATGAATTCGCCGACCCGCTGATGGCCAAGCTGGACCGGCCCGCACTGTTCTGCAACTTCCTTGAAATCGGCGCCGACGACAGCGTCGACAACTATCGATTACGCCAGCCTGACGGCAAGCGACATGCGGTGGAGGCGCTGCGCCGTCTCAATTTCGAGGTGCTGGCAACCGGCGATTCCTTCAACGACACGACCATGCTGCAAGCCGCCGACCGGGGGATTCTGTTCCGCCCTTCGGCTGCGGTGCAAGAACAATTTCCGCAATTTCCCGTAGCGTCGCAGTACCTGCAACTAAGACAACTGATCGACGAATTTGCCGCCGACCGGTTCCTGCCCTGACAATCCGGAACTCACTTCTTCAAACACCAGCTTTTCTTGAATATACTCCTTGTTTGGAGGCGGAGCTTTGCTAGCTTAGCACCACCATTTGATGGCAATTGAACTCTGGTATGGTCAGTTCAATCCGGTCGTTGGCTTGCTGCCAGGCAACAGTTTTCCCCTGTGGTTCCAGGGTAACCCGGCCAATCTCCCGGGGCAGTCGCAGAGACAGCCGCGTATCTCGCAATGGCAGCAGCTCCTCGACCACCTCGATCGGACGGGTGTCCCTGATCGTACCGCCGTGCATTTCCATGGTGCCACCGCGTAAAACGGTATTGGCGAACAACAAATGCAGTACCAGGCGATCATGTGCGGGCTGCCGGTTCAAATGAACCCGGGCGGTGGACGGAAGGTTGCTCTCCAGCGACAGGCTGTCGCCCATGAATAATCGCATTGCCCCGGCGATGTAATGACGGTAGGCAACGGCGCCGTAATGGCGATAGATGCTGAACACGGGGTGGGCGAAATATAGAATGTTGCCGGCCGGATTGATCATCCCGCAATCAAACCCGCTGGGCTCAGGACGCGGTGGGGCGTGCTGATGAGAGCAAAAGTGTTCGTAGCTGCGATTGAAGTAGGGGTCGTAAACTGCTCCCAGAGACTGCCCGGCGCCTGCCTTGACGCGAATGGAAGGCATATACATGACCAGTGGGGAGTCGACAAACGCGGGCCGAACCTGGTCGGCCGCGACAATATAGTCGGGCTGGTAGGAACTGACGCCTTGAAACTCGGCGCCCAGGTCCCAGAGAAAATCGTCCGCCGCCGCGTTCAGTCCACTGCGCCCGCTTAGGATCAACTTACCGCCGGCCGCCAGAAACGCGTCAATCCTCGCCTTCAATGCTTCGTCCACTCTGATGTCGTCAGGCAGCAGCAGTGCTTTGCGCCCGCTGAAATCCATGTTCGGGTCCAGAATATCGAACAGGAAATGCTCCTCCAGCATGATGCGTCCCGCCCCGACATCGGCGGGGTTGTCGCGCCGATGATTGTCGACGTCCCGGTTGACTGCGGCCGAGGAGATCAACCCGATGTCGGAGACTGGTTCCGGCTGCTGGCACCATGGTTCCTTGGCCGCCACTTCCCGGTATGCCTGGCCGACAATTTGATAGGTTGACTGGTCGAGCCGGGCGCGGGGGTGCAGTTGATCGCCAATGCTGCATTTGGTGCCGACGGCAAGCATAGCCGCGCACTCGTAGCGCAAGGCGTTGGGATGCTTGAAGCCGCCGAACTCGCCCCAGGTGGAATGAAACTTGCCGGTCATCCCGAGTACATCGTGCGGTAAATTCTGGCAGTACTTGGCCGAGACCGGGAAATGATCGTATCCCCAGCCGCCGGTCGGCAGCGATTCCATCTCAAGATGGCTGAAATACGGCAATATTTCATTGTCTCCCTGGCTGATATGTCCGCTGTTGTGAAAGACCGGCATCTCCGGGTTGTTCTTCCTGGCGGCCGCCGTCGACCGCCGATAGTACTCGATCAGCACATTGCGGGCGTGCTGCCTGCGATCCTCGGGCTGCAATGGATCAAGACCACCGCTCTGCATGGTGGCGATGCAGCGATGACAAACACATTCCGGCTGCGAAATAATATCGAGGAAAATGCCGTCGCACCCGGGAAACAGCCCGACCACCTCCTCGATCTGCCGGCAAAGGAAATCCAAATAGTCGGTATTGAAGCACATCATGAAAAAGCCGGGCTCGATGTTCGAGTGCGCCCAACCCGTCAGTCGGCCGTCCGGGCCGAGCTGGCGCCATTCCGGGTGCGCGACCGCCGCCATATTATTGACACCGGCAGTCAAATAAATGGGGACATTGACATCGATCTCCTTGCAGGCGTCGAACTGTTGTTGCAGCAGGTCGAACTGAAGCTGCGGATGACGCTGTCCGACCTGTGTGTTGTAGTAAGCCCAGCCATGATGGCAGGTGGCAAAGCAGGTAATCGAGTCGACCGCCGCCGCCTGCAGTGTCCGCTGCCAATGCGCACGGTCGAAATCCAGACCAATGCCTTCGATCTTTTCCGAGGTGTGAAAATCCAAATGAATCTGCCGAAAACGAAGATTATGCATGAATAAGTCCTTTTACCAAATTTGGTTCCTTTTCAACTTGAGTGGGTAGCTTGTTTCAATTCACATTCAGAAATGATGCATTGCTCGTGACAGAGTTCAGGTTTCGGGATTCAGGTCTCAGTAAAAAAGCATGCTCGGAACCACCATGATTTCCTCGAGGCGCTGTCGGACACCTCTTCGGCGCCATTGTTCATAAGTGATTTCCCGGGCATGATCCAGGTCATCGAAAAATATCTGCTCCAGTTCGCGCCCGATATCCCGGTCTATGACCAGAATATTGGATTCATGATTCATGAAAAAGGCCCGGTCGTTTATGTTGATGGAACCGATGGAAGCCCATTTGCCGTCGATCACCAGGTATTTGGCGTGTAAAATAATACCATCCTTTTCATAGATTCTAATGTTGTTCCGCAATAATCGGCTGTAGAACACGTGCGAGGCCCGCCTGACCATCGGCAAGTCGCTCTCCTTTGGCAGCAGCAGCCTTACGTCCACCCCGCGCTCGGCCGCGTCCACCAGGGCGTTTCGCAGAAAAATATTGGGAACAAAATAGGCGTTGGCAATGTAAACTTTACTGGTCGCATGGTTGATTAGTTCGACCAGGTATTCGAAAGTCACATGGTTGCCTGATTCCGGGATGACAGTCAGCAATTTACAGCGAACCTCGCCGACCCCTCTGAAGTCCTCTATGCTGTATTCCCCCCCCCCGACCGGTCGGTCACCCGCCCGGTTCCTTAGCCGGCCGAGGACGGGCAGCGGCAGCAGATCGCCGAAATAACCGGCGCCGGCGGCATTCCAGTCATACTCGAACATTCGCATCAGATCATAAAGGATTTCACCCTCCACCTGAATTCCCAGATCATGCCAGTAAAGGTATTCCTCGCCGATGCCCAGTCCCGCGACAATCGCCGCCTGGCCATCGACGATCAAAACTTTCTGATGGTTTCGATTGTTGATGTCCAGGAGGGTCCACGAGAGCAGCGGGTTGTGAACCCTGAACTCGACCCCCGTCCCTCTAAATCTCCTGGCCAGGGTGTGGGCCGCGGCCAGACTGCCAATTCTGTCGACAATAACTTTTACCTCAACCCCCGCTTCCGCCCTGGCGATCAGGGCGTCAACAAACATCTCCCCGACAATGTCATGCCGAAAAATGTACTGTTCGATATATATACTTTCTCTGGCGTGCGCGATCAGGCGATACTTCCTCTCCATCACATGCGTCCCTGAGCGCAGTATTTCAACCGAATTATTGTCGCGAACCGGAAAATTCAGTTGTTCGGTCAACTCCGCCTTGTGACCGGGCCGGTCAATTCTGGTGCCATGCTGCAAGAACAATATGCTGCGAGCCCGCATGCGAGCGCATCCTGCGGACAAAGCGATGATCAGAGCCAGTGCCAGGAAGCGGCCCGACAGCGCAGGAAAACGTCGAATGCAAAGTATGCGCAGAGGATTTTTCAGGTATTCACAAAACATTTATGTCAAAAATACCGTGTTGTTTTTATGGCCTTCGATGAACAACGGGACAATAGCACGACCTGCGGGCAATGCAATTAGTCCCGATGCGGCAATGCGTCAGTGAAAGTCTGAATCCATTGCGCTTGTTGTTGACATTCCCCATGTATATATTACTTTTCGCAAATTGTATCACGGATTCAGGAAAGAAACAGGAACAAAATGCTTCAGAATAAAATTCGCAACGTGGCGATCATTGCGCACGTGGACCACGGCAAGACAACCCTGGTCGATCAGCTTTTCCGGCAGAGCGGCATGTTCCGGGCCAATCAGCGGGTTGACGAACGGCTGATGGACTCGATGGACCTCGAGCGCGAGCGGGGGATCACGATCGCCGCCAAGAACGGCGCCTTCCAGTATCGCGGTCATTGGATCAATATCATCGACACTCCCGGCCACGCCGATTTCGGCGGCCAGGTCGAG
>SLNM01000142.1 GCA_007133055.1 Lentisphaeria bacterium | reverse complement strand
CGCCTTCGACATAGGCGACCCCGAAGGTGTCCAACTGCTCGGCGATACGGATTTTATCAGCCCTCGAGAAAGAGACGCCCTCGGCCTGGGTGCCGTCGCGCAAGGTAGTGTCGTAAATCTGGATTTCCGGTGTCTTGTTCATGATTGCTTACCCCAAATTATGCAAGGCTTGATATTCCTACTCCAATTCGACATAATACCTCCGATCAAGCTCCGTTCCCCGGCTCCTGTTCCAGTTTGAAAGCCCGGTGCAGGGTGCGCACCGCCAGTTCGACCGCCGACTCGGCGATCACGCAACTGATTTTTATTTCACTGGTGGAAATCATCTGAATATTGATCCCCTCCCCGGCCAGGGCGGCAAACATTTCTGCCGCCACCCCGCTATGACTGCGCATGCCGATACCGACCAGGGAGACTTTGGCGACATCCTCGTCGTAGGCAATTTCATCGCAGCCGACTTCCTCGACTATTCGCGCGGCCAGTTGCCGTCGAATAATTTTGAGTTCGCCCTGGGGTACCGTGCAGGAGATATCCGCCCGGCCCTCCTCGCTGGCGTTCTGGATAATCATATCAACATTGATCGAAGCGGCGGCGAGAATCCCGAACAGGCAGGCCGCCCGGCCGGGCTCGTCAGCCACATTGTGCAAGGTTAGCTTGGCCTCGTTCCGGTCATAGCTGACCCCGCGAATAACCACCTCTTCCATGGCTGCGGTCTCCTCTGTAATGATTGTACCGTCCCGGTCACTCAGACTGGAGCGGACTTCCAGTTGCACTCCAAACTTCTTGGCAAACTCGACCGACCTCGACTGCATCACCTTGGTGCCCAGGCTGGCCAGCTCCAGCATCTCATCATGGCTGATCACCGATATTTTCCGGGCTTCCGGAACAATCCGAGGATCGGCGGTGTAAACCCCCTCGACATCGGTGTAAATCTGACATAAATCCGCGTGCAGCACGGCGGCCAGAGCAACTGCGGTAAGGTCGCTGCCGCCCCGCCCCAAAGTGGTAATCACATTGTCCTGGGTAGAACCTTGGAAGCCGGCAACGATGACCACGCTGCCGTCGTTCAAGTAGTTTTCAATCCTTTCCGGGGTGATGTTGCGAATCCTTGCCTTGCAATGGACTCCGTCAGTTTCAATGCCCGCCTGGGCGCCGGTCAGCGAAATGGCCGGGCAGCCGAGGCCGTGCAGCGCCATTGCCAGCAGAGCCACGCTCTGCTGCTCGCCGGTCGCCAGCAGCATGTCCATCTCCCGGTCATTGGAATCGCCGCCGACTTCATTGGCCAGTCGGATCAGGTGGTCGGTAACCCCGCCCATGGCCGAGACCACCACCACCACTTCATGCCCTTGGTCATGGTAATTCTTAACCCGGCGGGCAACCTTCATGAAACGCGCGGTGTCAGCCACCGACGTACCGCCGTATTTCTGGACAATCCTGGACATTTATTCTCCGCGCATGGTTATCGCCCGGTACTCCCACTCCTATCCGTGTCCCTGCAGAGAATTGCGAAATGCAGACTTCGTAGGGCGAGAATCCGTCTCGCCCAAGCGAATCGAGCCTGGTCGACTCGGATAGTCGACCTGCGTTTGGCTCGATTCGCCTATTTCGCAATTCTCTGGTGTTCCCGATGCGAAATGCAGATTTCGTAGGGCGAGAATCCGTCTCGCCCAAGCGAATCGAGCCTGGTCGACTCGGATAGTCGACCTACGTTTGGCTCGATTCGCCCATTTCGCAATTCTCTGGTGTTCCCGAAACGAAGATATAATTTAAGCGGGGAATCTACAATTGCCACAGATCGTAAAAATTGAAGAACTGCCAGGGCCGCTGGCGAACGAACTCCTCCAGTGCGTCGGCAAACTGCTGGGCGCATGGCTGGCAGGTCTGCGGGCGGCGGGCGGCATCGGGGTCCACCTCGATCAACCGGGCCAATTTAATCTCATACCGGTCAAATCCGGTTTTGTATGAAAAAATCACCGCTATCGGCACCCCGGCCGCCCCCGCCAAACGATATGGGGCAAAAGGCAGCTTTATCGGCCCGCCAAGAAACGACGCCTCCACCGTACCCTCCTCGGGACCAAAAACCCGGTCCCCCATCAGACCGAGGATTTCGCCGCGACGCAAACTCTGCAACATCGCCAGCACACTGTCAAGACCCCGCCGCGGATCGATGACCTTGAAGGGCATTGCCTCCAGCTCCGCGCCGCCCGGCTGATCCGCAGTCGGCGGAATCATCACCGTCGACACCTCCCGACCCGCGAAATCCAGGTAGGACATCGCCACCTGCCAGCAACCAACATGGGCATTGAGCAGAACGAAACCGGCATGATCCCGAAAAACCTTTCCCAATACCTCGGCGTTGACACATTCAGCCCGCAGCGCCCCGCGCCCCGCCACCACCAGGACAAACTGGTCAATCATAGTGCGACCGAACCCACAGAGCAGACGATAGCTGTCCAAAAATCGACGCAGCCGCCCGCTCCGCCCGGGGAAACGCCGATCCAGGTAATAACGCGTGCGACGGCGCGCCGCCGGCATGGTCAGCACATACCAGAACACCACAAAATACATGATATGGTAGGCCGGACGCCGGCCAAACCAGCGTATTAACTTCCGAAAAAATTTTATCT
>SLNM01000078.1 GCA_007133055.1 Lentisphaeria bacterium | reverse complement strand
CTCGACCTGATCGTCGGCAATGGTTTCACCGTACTCGGGAATCTGTCCGACCCTAATCGGCGTAATCAGCGGCAGGGTGCGTCGGGTTTCCGATTCGCGCGGCGGCAAAATCACCCCGTCTCGGTCAATCAGCGGCCCCGGCCTGCTGTGCGGTCCCGGCCTGTTGCGTAGTTGCGCCACCGGATCACGTTCGAAAACAGTAATCTCCAAAGTGCCGGGCAGGCGCTTGCGCATTAATACCTGCTTGCTCGGTATCTCGCCCCACGCACCCATGCGGTGACGAAGGTCGGCCAGGTCAATCTCAAACATGTTCGTATGACCGCGGCGTATGCCGCTTTCCCGCAACTTACGCTCAACGTGCTGCCGCGAACTAAGACCATGAACTTGAATGTCAAGATGATGCAGGGTGAAATGAGGGTTCCGGTCAAACAACTCCTGGCGGATCAACCATGTCGCGCCGCCGGCGACAAAGATCAGAAAGGCCGCCAGCATCAGCCACAAGACCATGCGCACAAACCCCAGCCAGAACTTACCTAGCCGACTTGGCTTCCGGCGGGGCTTGGCGCTGAAACGCGCATTGGCCAGTTGTCTTGTCTTCCTCTTCATACAATGCTGAATTTAGTGCCTCATCAGGGTTCTGCAACTAGCCTGATTAATTCATGAACTTCGCCACGAGATGCGCCATTGCAGCAGGTGACTCATGAATTTATCAGGATAGCTCTCCAGTTAAGTCATATTCGTCTGAACCAGTAATTTTTACCTTGACAATTCCGGCCTTCATACAGTCGCCCCGGCCAGTGAATGTAACCCGTCCGTCCACATCGGGCGCATCTCTGACGGTGCGGCCATGCCATTGCCCCTCCGAGGTTCGACCCTCGACCAGTACCGCGGTTAGGCTGCCCACTCGCTGACGGTTGATGGCCGCGCTTACACTCTGTTGCTCAGTCAACAAAAGGTCTTTTCGGCTTTCGGCGACGGCTGGCTCAACCAGTCCCTCGCTATCGGTGGCCGCCGCCGTTCCAGGCTCGGGGGAAAACGTGAAAACTCCCACGTGATTGAACCGATAGGTGCGAAGCAATTCCAAAACTTTGACAAATGCCGCTTCGGTTTCGCCCGGGTAGCCGACGATGAAAGTTGTACGGACAGCCAACTCCGGACAGATTCGGCGAATCTTTTCCAGCCATTGGCGGGTGGCCCGCTCGCCCATACCCCGGCCCATCCGGTGCAAGACATGGTCGTCAATATGCTGCAGCGGCAAGTCCAAGTAGGGTAGCAGGTGACCACCGCCGCGCAGACGCTCAAGCAAGCCGTCGGTGAGGTGCCGCGGATGTGTGTAGAGCAGACGGAGCCAGAAATCACCGCCCAGCTCTTCGCAGCGGTCCAGCAGACGAAGCAAACCGTCGCTCTCCCCCCGATCCCGTCCATATGCGGTGGTGTCCTGACCAATAAAATTCAACTCCCGCACTCCGTTGTTCAGCAGCATCCGGCACTCCTCAACCACCGATGCGGGTGCGCGGCTGCGCAAACGCCCGCGAATTCGGGGAATGGCGCAGAAGCGACACCGATGATTGCAACCTTCCGCGATCTTTACGTAGGCATAAGTGGGTGCAGTAAGCTGCAAACGCGGTGTGTTGTGATCATATAGATACTCCGCATCCGATATCGACGCCGGCTTGATCTCCGGAGCAGGGGCAGATTTCGGTGCCCCCCTCAATCGGGCCAGATGAATGGCGATCCGTGGCACATCGTTAAGCCCGAGAAGACAGTCAATTTCCGGGAAGCGCGACCGCAGAACATCACCCTCCCTTTGCGGCCAGCAACCGGCAACCACAAGGCGACGCCTGCTGCTCGCACGACGCCACTCAACAGCCTGGAGAATCCTCGATTCAGACTCGCGGCGAGCGTCGGCGATGAAACAGCAGGTGTTGACAACCATAATGTCCGCCGATTCCGGAAGATTGGTCAAAACATAACCGCCGCCGGCCAGAGAACCGCACATCACTTCGGTGTCAACCAGATTCTTGGCGCAGCCCAGACTGACCAGCAACACTTTGATCGAATCGCGACGAAAACGTTTATGAGCTGATCTGTTTCTCTTCACTTGCGATTTCTTTTTGGTAGTTCATATTAAGCTCCGACAACGCATTATGCCGGACAATATGCCATACTGCGACTCCGACAATCCCGCCGGGAATTGCCCTGTCGCCAGTCTGATCCTACTGTAAGGCTAATCGCCGATAATTCATGCGCATCCGTAGCTCAGTTGGCAGAGCAGCTGACTCTTAATCAGCGGGTCGCAGGTTCGAGCCCTGCCGGATGTACCATTCTTAACACATAGCCCGCCAGTAGGTTATGATGCCTGTGGCGGGATTTCTTTTTGGTGTGAATTTTGGCTTATCTTAATGAATATCTAACCTTTGACCGGAGTTCGCCGGACACCCCGCCGCCCGCCGCGAGGCGGCGAAGTCAGGTAGCCCCGGTCTGCCTGCCGCGCCAAAGCATGTGGCGCAGGCAGGCTTCAGCCCGCGGGTAAAGGCAGAAAAATGCGATGGCGCTCCGGAGGGGCGCGGTTGTTGTCTCCCGGCAAACGGCAGGGCGACTGGATGACGGCATGACCCGATGACCCGAT
>SLNM01000369.1 GCA_007133055.1 Lentisphaeria bacterium | reverse complement strand
TCGGCCGGGAGCAACGTCCCTGAGAGTTGTCGGCGATTGCTGCATGAACACACCGTCCCATTGTCGAGCAACGAAGGATACTGTGAAACAACAAATATGATTTCGGTAGCCGGGCTACATCTGCTCGCGCTCTATTTGTTCCTGGCATTCAACCGTGTATTTGGCGGTTGGAATGGCCTTCAGGCGCTCAAACGGAATCGGCTCCCCGCTTTCCTGGCAGATGCCGTAGGTGCCGTTTTCGATTCTCTTCAAAGCATCTTCGATGTCCAGAATATACTGGCGCTCATGCTCCTCCAGCCCCCACAGCAGCTCGGTGTCGGCCAGGCTGCTGGAAATATCGCCGGCGTCACCGTGTGCTTCGGTGCCGTGCCCGTTGGCCTCGGCAACCTGGGAAAGCGCCTGCTCCAACTCCTCCTCGAGAGTCTGGCGCAGTTGGTTAAGTTGCTTCTTCGTCAAGTGCTGTTTGCCTGCCATGTTCCGAACATCTCCATAGAATGACAAGTTTGCCGTTTAAGTCCGGCTCCGTGCAATTCCAGCATCCTGCCTGTATCGTACATATTGGCGGAGGACAGAACGCCGGACATGTATTATTCCGTTCAGTTGCCTGGAAAAACTCAGGTTGACACTGTTAACCGCCTGATCTGTTCGATGGAGAAATTTTCAGGACGGTGCCCGAGCCGAGTATTAACATGAGCCGTCATTTCGATTTGTCAAGCTCACTAACCTGAATAATTCATGAGCCATCTGCTGCGAGTCGCCATTGCACGCAATCTCAACAGCTTGCAACCGACACCGGTCATTGCCGTACGTCCAGTACGCCGCGACCGGCTTACGGCCGCAAGCTGTTGATCTCGCGCACACAGGCACCTCTCGCTACGAAGTTCACGAATTAATCAGGCTAATGGTCTGGCGCAGGATTTGTCTGATATCACCGACAATGGCGGTGTCGGCATGCCGGAAGATCGGCGCCTCGGGATTCCGGTCGATGGCCACGATATATTCACTGTTCTGCATTCCGACCAAGTGTTGTATGGCGCCGGACACTCCGCAGGCGATATAAAGCCGGGGCTGGACCGTGGCGCCGGTCTGGCCGATCTGCCGGGAATAGTCGAGCCATCCCGCATCGACCACGGCGCGGCTGGCACCGAGGGCGCCCCCCAGCCTTCGGGCCAGCGCGGCCGCCAGCTCGACCCCGTCCGGACCGCCGAGGCCATAGCCGGCCGCAACAATGGTTTCCGCCTGCCGCAAATTGTCGTCGCTCTTTTGCTGCCGGCGAAAAGACACTAAGTCAAGCCTGCTTTCCAGCTCTGCGGGTTCCGGATTGATGTTCATTGTTTCACCATGCCTTGCCGGTCGAGGTTGCGCAAGGGGCATTACCCCGGGGCGCACAGTGGCCATTTGCGGACGTGCTCGGGGGCAGGTGATGGTGGCCAGAACATTGCCGCCGAAGGCCGGCCGAGTCTGGTTCAGCAATCCGGAGCCGGGATCGATGTCGAGCGCGGTGCAATCCGCCGTCAGCCCGGTTTCAAGAATAACCGCCACGCGCGGCAGCAGGGCGCGACCGATGGCGGTGGCGCCGCCGAGTAGAATTTCCGGGCGATACTGTCGAGTCAAACGGCTGAGGATGGCCGCATATGGTTCGTCCTGGTAGTGCTCCAGGCGAGGGTGCTCGACCTTGAAAACCCGGTCGGCGCCGGCGGCAATGGCCTGGCTGGCCGCAAGGTCCAGTTGATGCCCCAGCAGGACGGCCTCGACGCTGCGGCGGCACGGCGCGGCCAGGCGGCGAGCGGCGGCGAGCAGCTCGCCGGTCACCCGGCTTAGCCGACCATCCTCATTGCATTCGCCGTACACCCAGATAGGACCGCGTCCGACTGATCCGGGCGAACGGTCGGCAGGCCGAAAGTCGATAGCCTGCCAGCGCTGGCAGGCCGGGACGCAGGCGCCGCACAGAGTGCATCGGGAGTGGTCGATAGTCGCCTTCCCGTCCGCCATGGCAATGGCCGCAAAAGGACATGCCTTCAAACACAGACCGCAGCCGACGCAGCGATCCTGGTCGATGTCAATACGATGATGGCGCACAAACAATTCCCGTCCTGAAAATAGATTGACAGACGCATCATGCCCCGGCGATTCTGGGCATCGGTAAGACGGCCTTGGCCATTTCCCCATGAATAAATGCAAGCAGCAGACGCTGTTTCAGGCTTTGATGTTCCGGCAGGCCCCATAGGTTTTGGTATTCGTCCGGGTCGTTTTGCAAATCATACATCTCACCGAATTCCTGCCGGTAATGGACGGTGATCTTATAGCGGTCTGTGATCATTGTGCGCATGTTCATCGTGGTCGGCTGGTGCTGGTTTTCCACCATCACATGATCGCGCAGGCTCTCCTGTTCGCCACGCCAGACCGGGCTTTGGTCGACGGCTGCCATGTGCCGCGGCGCGGGGAGACCGGCCATGCCCAGAAAAGTGGCCGGCAAATCAAGGGTCGACTGCAGAGCCTGGCAGGTTCGCCCGGCAGGAATTGCCCCTGGCAGGCTGGCGACCAGAGGTACGCGCAGCAAGTCCTCGTAATGATGAATGGCTTTTTTGGTGAGCCCGTGCTGACCCCAGAAATCGCCGTGGTCGCTGGTGAAGC
>SLNM01000361.1 GCA_007133055.1 Lentisphaeria bacterium | reverse complement strand
AAATCAGTCAGTTCCTTGGCCAGTGCAAAGCTGTTTGCGCCGGCCTGGACCTGGATTATTCCGTGGTTGACAGTCAGTCTTCGCCAGTGGAGGCTCTGCGGCGCCACCTGGCCCGCCGCACCAACCGATAGGCTGGTTCGCATGACCGACGCGCCAGCGGAGTAATGTCTGAATGCCGATTTTTTTTACCCCGCTATATCTGATTGCCGCCATGGTGGCACTAATGCCGGTGGTACTGCACCTGCTGCATCGGCGGCGGCCGCGCGTGGTGCCGTTCAGCACTTTGCGCTTTCTTCAGCAGGCAATGGCACGCACCCGGCGCTCCCGCCGACTGCGAAATATTTTGATTCTTCTTTTGCGAACTGCGATCCTGCTGCTGCTGGTTCTGGCCTTCGCCCGGCCGGCCTGGCAGTACGGCGAACAGGTGGGGGTTCAGCGCCGAACTCTGCTGTTGATCTTGGATGCCGGCGCGACCATGCGCGTGGAGGAGGATGAAAGCTTGTTTGAACGGGCGCGACAATGGGCGCTTGCCCTGGTTGATTCCCTGGAGGCGGGAGACCGGCTGGCGGTGGTCGGAGCCGGGCTGGACTCGCCGTTTCTGGTTTATCCCCCGGTATCAGACAGGGAGCGGGCAAGAAATATTCTGCTCGACATGCAACCCGGCTATGGCGCGGGCAGCATCGCCCTGTCCGTTCGAGATGCTTTGCGGCGGTGGCGGGCAGAACAGGCGGACTCGGGGTTGGAGATTCACGTTTTCAGCGACTTCCGGGCCGAACACTGGAGCAGGCGCAAGCAGGAGGCTCTCAGCGACCAACTTGACGATCGGACAATTCTATTCCTTAACCGAGTGCGGCCAAGGATGGTTGCCAACGCCGGCGTAATCGCAGCGCGCTTTGAACCGCCGGTCGTAGTCGGGGAACGTCGCTGGCTCAGAGTGTCGCCGCTGATTCGAGCCGGGCGCGATTTCAACGGCAGTTTGTCGGCGCAACTGTGGCTTGCCGGGGAGGAGGTCCACAGTTCCACGCTGGCGCTGACTCCGGGGCAGGACCACAAAGCCGACTTGCTGGCCCGTCCCGGCCTGGCAGACGGCTCAGGAATCAGCGGGCGGGTGGAAATCAGTGGCCGCGATATGTTTGCCGAGGACAATGTTTTCTTTTTCAGTCTCCCCAAGGTGGAGGAAGTCAAGGTGCTCCTGATTGCCGACAATGCTGACTCGGCGGCCGACGGCGCTCTGTTTTTGCGCAAGGCCATTGCGCCAAGCGGCGACCGGCATGCCCTGTATTCGGTACGAATGATAAGCGGGCGTGACTTTGCCGCCGGCGAGGGAATCGATGATGCGGACATAATTTTTCTCAGCGGCTACAGCCGCCTGCACGAAGCCGCCCGAAGCCGTCTGGTGCGGCAGGTTGGAACCGGCACTGTGCTGGCAGTATTTCCGGCAGGCGACGACGCGGGCGCAGATTTTTTCCATCGGTTCGGGGACTGGTCGCAGTTGCGAGTGAGCTTACGCGAGTCTGACGGCATGGAGCTTGCCCCGGTTCTGGCCGGACAGGATGAGCGTGCGCATCCTTTGCAGCAAAGAATAGAGCGGGCACTGCCGTTTGCTGTTCAAGTACCCCTGCTCAGACGACTGCACTTTGCCGGCCTGCCCGAGCGGTCATCGCGGGTGATGAGCTATGCCGACGGCTCGCCGTTCCTGTGGACGGCGCCGGTCGGGCGCGGCCGGCTCTGGGTCGGCTCGCTGGGTGCCGGCAGAGCCTGGTCGGACTGGCCGCTCTCGCCTCTCTTCGTCGTGGTTGTCCAGAATATTCTACGCGAGTCGGCGGGCCGGCTGGAGCCTTCGCTGATGACCGAGGTCGGAGGTGCTCTTGACCTGCCCTGGCCGGGAGACGGACTGCGGAAGGATGCCGAGCTGGTCAGTCCCGACGGCGAGCGTCAGCCAATCTCTCTGGATCGCCGAGGCCAGGGACAGCCATTCAGCATCGAAGGCTTTTCTCAACCCGGTCTGTATGGGTTGCATATCGGTGGCAGGGAATTGACGGTGGCGGTCAATCTGCCGAGTTCGGAGCTGACCCTTGACTATCCCACGCCGCCCGAATTGGTCCAGGGGATTGGCGGAATCAGAGTGGAACAGGCGGCCGACTGGCAGGAACTGCGGAGCCGGCTCGTCTTGCTGAAAAGCGGCATTCCCCTATGGCCATGGCTTTTGGCCGCCGCCTTAATTCTGACCGTATTCGAAGAGCTTCTGGCCAACGGGCTAAGCCGTGGTCGGCGTGGGGTTGCCAATGAATTAATACACAAATAGTCCCATCCAATGTAACTTTTGAAGCGTGACACGACACTAGTTCTGGAATCCTATAAACCCGGTATCACTATGAGCACTGTCCAATTGTATCCAGTTCTGCCACTGTGGTTGCTCGGAGTGCTGATCGCCTGCACACTGTGGCTGCTCTGGCGCTTTTCCCGGAATAGTTCAGTGTCGCCTTCATGGCGCCTGCTGCTCTGGGCGCTTAGAGCAGGGACCGTTCTGATTTTGGCCTGGCTGTTGTTGCTGGCTGAGCGGCGGGTTGAGCGGGGGACGGGCCTTGCAAGGCCCGTGACGCGCCTTCGAAGGCGCGTGAAAAGGGCTTTCGAAAGCCCTTT
>SLNM01000319.1 GCA_007133055.1 Lentisphaeria bacterium | reverse complement strand
CGGACAGGAGATTGCGGGCGAAGGATTAGGGAAAAAGATAGAAGTTGTGCCGGTTTCTCCTAATCTTCAGCCTTAGTGATTTTTGCGAAATGTGAATTTTGTAGGTCGACTATCCGAGTCGACCATGCGAATCGAGCCTGGTCGGGACAGATTCCCAACCTACGATTGGCTCGATTCGCACATTTCGCAATTCTATGTTTAGCCTTAATCTTTCGCCCTGATCTTGATCATCCTGGCTGCGAAGTTCATGAATTAATCAGGCTGGCATTCAATAAAAACACGAATATAATGCTTGGCACCGACAAAAAATGTAAAGTCCCGGTTTTTATTTGACAGAATTTGTTGGCATTGGGAGTTTGGAAATATGGCAAATGAAACTGGCAAATCCCGCCTGCGCATGGTATGGAAAATTTTCCTGTCGCATCTGGCAATTTTACTGGTGGCGTTAATTACGATTACATGGCTGACCTCTTTCGCGGTTCGGAAATTTCACGTTGACAACCTGCGGCGCGAGCTGTCATACCAAGCCTCGTCTTTGCGGCAGCGAACCGCTGCGCTGGTCGGCGACCAAGCCTGGGAGGAGATTGACAGATCGGCCGAACGGATCGGGGCGGCGACGGCGACCCGGGTAACCATACTTGCCGCCGACGGTCGCGTGCTTGGCGACTCGGAACTGCCACTTGGCGAAGCCGTCAGGGAGCGCACGACCAGAGAGCGCCTTGCCCGGCCGGAAATCAGGATGGCTCTGCGGCAGAACCTGGGCTATGCCACGCGCTACAGCACCAGCTTGCGGCAGAACATGCTTTACGTGGCCGTACCCTTCGAGTCGGAGGGGGTGCCGGCAGGCTTTATCCGGCTGGCCCGCCCATTGACCGAGGTTCGCACCACCCTGCAAAGGATATACTGGCAGATTTTCGGGGTCGGCCTGACGGTTGCCGCCATGGCCGGGCTGCTCAGTCTTATGGTCTCTCGCAGGATAACCGGGCCGCTCGAGGAAATTCGCCGGGGAGCGCAACTGTTGGCGGATGGCGAGCTGAACACTCGACTGCATGTTTACAACCACCGCGAAGTGGGCGATGTCGCCGAGGCCATGAACCGGATGGCGGCTCGCCTGAGCGAGGTGCTGGAAGAAGAGCGACGGCAAAAGACCGAGGCGGCAGCGGTCGCCGACAGCATGGCCGAAGGAGTTATCGCCATCGATGAGCGGCAGCGGATTATCAAGCTGAACCCGGCGGCCGGAGCAATCCTGGGTGTCAACTATCAGGAGGCGGCCGGAAAAAGCTTCCAGGCAGTCGTGCAAATCCCCGGCCTGCAAAAAATCATGAGCGAAGCGGCGCGGACAGGACAGCCGATGAAGCAGGAAATAGCCGTGCATACGGAGCCGGAGACCGTTTTTCTGCAAGCCCATGCCACACCGTTGCAGGCAAATCAACAGCAGCAGCCCTTTGGCCAGTTGCTGGTCCTGCAAGATGTCACTGCCATTCGCAAGCTGGAAGATATGCGCCGGCAGTTCGTCGCCAATGTCTCGCATGAACTGCGGACACCGATCACCTCCATTCGCGGCGCCTTGGAAACGATCCTGGACGGTGCCATCGACAACCGCCGCGAGGCGTTGCGCTTCATACGCATAGCGCTTCGGCACACCCTGCGTTTCGATCAGTTGATTCACGATTTGCTTTTGCTTTCGCGCCTGGACCAGACCAGGCGCCAGTCACTTGAAACTGACACCGTGGACTTGCAGGAGATGCTGAGCCTGACGGTGGCGCTGGCCCTGGATAACCCGGCCTGGAAAGAGCGCCGCATCCAAATCGAATGCCCGAACGACATAGTCGTTTCGATCAACCGCACCATTTTCGAGCAGGCTATATTGAATCTTCTTAACAACGCCCTTAGTTACAGCTCGGCGGAAACGACTGTCCGTCTGGTTGGCAGACGCGACGATTCGGGCGCGGTGAAGATATTGGTAGTCGATCAGGGCTGCGGCATCGAGCCGGCTCATGCGGAAAGGATTTTCGAACGATTCTACCGGGTCGACTCGGCGCGCAGCCGGGAACGCGGCGGCACCGGCCTGGGACTGGCTATCGTCAAACACGTGGTTCTTCTGCACGGCGGAACCATCGAGCTGACCAGCCAACCGGGCCAGGGCAGCACCTTTGTCATTACCCTGAACCATGGCAGCCAGACCCCGCGCGACAAGGTAGAAAGCACATCAATCGTCCACCGTAATCGTCGGCCGTAAGCATCGACCGGTCTCCGATTTCGATCAAAATGCGCAATAAGGCGCGGGGCAGGTTTCGGTTCAAGGTCTATGAATCCCCTCAGGGGATGGCAGGACTGTAGCCACGGGCGCCAGCCCGTGGAACCTCATTAACCGAATACCCATTGACTCCGTGTCTTCGTGACTGCATGACCCCGGGCATGATACAGAGAATTAATCTGGTGCAGACCCTGCGCCAACGGCGCAGCGCATACCAAACCGGGGCAACGCCCCGGGAAACGATACCGAACAATAAGTGGGCTGTAAGCACGCCGCAAAATCCTGAGCATAGCGTTTCTGTGCATAAGATTAAGGCGAAAGATTAGGGCGAAAGATTAAGGTTGGGATGCCGCTTCGGCGGACGATAGCGGGCGACGATAGCGGCGGACGATTGTCGTAGGT
>SLNM01000366.1 GCA_007133055.1 Lentisphaeria bacterium | reverse complement strand
GCAGATTCTTCAGGAACAGTGGAATGACGAAGCCGGACGCTTTCATCCTGCCAGCGCTCCGGACTACCTCCCCCCCGCTCAACTGCGGGAAGCTCAGTTGCAACGGTTGCAGGCAGTGGTTGGCCGGGCCTATGAGTCCGTACATCTCTACCGTCAACGCATGGATGAGCTGAAGCTGCAACCGAGCGATATTCGTTCGCTGGCCGACATTGTCAATCTACCCTTCATAATGAAGACCGATCTGCGCGACTCCTATCCGTTCGGCCTGTTCGCCAGTCCGATCAGCGAAGTGGTTCGGGTACACGCCTCCAGCGGCACCACTGGCAAGCCCACGGTCGTGGCCTACACTCGCGAAGACATCGAAGTCTGGAGCCAGGTCATGGTTCGCACCTTCGCCGCCTGCGGCCTGCATCGCGGGGATATTGTTCAAAACGCCTACGGCTACGGCCTCTTCACCGGCGGCCTGGGCGCTCATTACGGCGCCGAAGCACTGGGCACCACCGTCATTCCGATCTCCGGCGGCAATACGGAGCGGCAGATTATGATCATTAAGGACTTTGGGGTTACCGCCATCTGCTGCACCCCGAGCTATTTCCTGCATCTGATGGAACGAGCCGAAGCCCAGGGTGTGGCAATCCGGGAGCTGCCTCTAAGAGCCGGAATCTTCGGCGCCGAACCATGGACCGACGCCATGCGGCGGCGCATCGAGCAGGAAGCGGCCATTAAAGCCTACGATATATACGGGCTCTCCGAAATCATCGGCCCCGGCGTAGGCAGCGCCTGCCAGGCTCAGGACGGACTGCATATTTTCGAAGACCATTTCTACCCGGAAATCATCGACCCCGAAACAGGACAGCCCCTGCCGGAAGGGGAGGAGGGAGAGCTGGTGCTGACTACTCTCAGCAAAAAGGCCATGCCCATGATTCGCTATCGCACCCGCGACATCACCACCATCATTCAAGAACCATGCCCCTGCGGTCGCACGATCCGGCGTATCCGCCGCATTGGCAGGCGCTCCGACGATATGTTTATTGTGCGCGGTGTCAACGTCTTCCCATCCCAGGTCGAAAGCGCCTTGCTGGAGGCCGAGGGCACTCTGCCACACTACCTTATTGTGCTGAGCCGAAAACATGACCTGGACCGCATGGAAGTGCAGGTGGAAGTCACCACCGAAGTCTTCAGCGACCAAGTCAGAGCCTTGGAGCAGTTGCAGCGCCGGCTCGCTCACACATTGGAAAAAACCCTTAATCTTAAAGTCGACGTACGCCTGGTGGAACCACACACCTTGCAGCGCAGCGAAGGCAAAGCCAAACGAGTTCTCGACCAAAGATGAAAAAGGAGCCAGCATGAACCTGAAAAAGCACTGTCCCAAAATCATCCTCGCCCTCGCTCTCGGACTGTCTCCGGGGGCACACGCCGAATCCTCCTTCTGGAGGGCCGAAACCTATGACCAGGCAACGGCCGTGCAGCCGGGAAGATACTTTCACAACTTTCTTAGAATTCCCGTGCAGGCCGGCCGGGAGCTGATAAGAACCGACCAGCAGGGACTGCGAAGAAACCTGCTGGTCGGCGGCGGCATCGTGGCCGCCTTCGCCCTGGATAAAACGATCAGAGATTTCGCTCAGGACAGCGTCTATGCCGGCGACAATGCCATCTCTGTATTTCTGCACGATGTCGGTACCGTCTACTATGCCGCTCCGGCCATAGGCCTGGCCTATGGTGTCAGCCTGGTCACCAGAGACCGCAAACTGCATGACACCACCGTCCTTTCCGTGCAGTCCCTGCTGATCACCCAGGTTTTTACCCACGCCTCCAAAACTATTGTCGGCCGGGACCGCCCCAGGCAAAGTCCAGGTAATCCGTTCCGCCGGGGAGGCGGAGACGCCTTCTTCTCCGGGCACGCCTCCGGAACCTGGTCGGTGGCCACAGTCGTCGCCCAGCGCTATCCACGGACGAAATGGCTGTCCTACGGGCTGGCAACCGCCGTTGCCGCCGCCAGAATTTACGAAGACGCACATTGGACTTCCGATGTCCTGGTCGGGTCCATTGTCGGATACGGCATCGGACGACTCACGGTTAGACTGAACAGAAACCCGGAGGCGAACCAGCTTGCCATCGTCCCCTGGCTGGATCAAAAGACCCAGGCGATGTTCGTGCAATTCAGCTTCTAACCTGTTATTTTTGCCGCGACTGGTCGGTTGCGTTTCAGGCTTTATATTAAAAGCCGAACAACAACCCAGGCAATCGCTTCAGAAAATCAACGGAGAAAGGAAAAGTATGGGCAATGTAAAGAAGAAAAGACGCCGGAAAATCGCACAGCACAAGCGGCGCAAGCAGCTTAAGGCTATGCGCCACAAGAAAAAATAAATAATCACTGTGGAATGGAGTGAAAATTGCAGGCCCGCCCCCATTATCTAGTCGCGGCAATGGTTGGCGCCTGTTTTATTGGTTTGTTTACGGCGGCGGTCCAACCGGTCGCCGCCGCCCCCGCCAATCGTGTTCCCAGCAGTTCCGAACTATCCCCCGAAGACCAGTCCCGAACCCGAGCCTTCGCCGAATTTGCCTGGGGATTGCTGCTTGAAATGGAAGAGCGGGCTGACCGGGAAGAATACGAAGAGCACTATCTGAACGCCCTTCGCGCCATGCCGGACTCCCTGCTTC
>SLNM01000113.1 GCA_007133055.1 Lentisphaeria bacterium | reverse complement strand
TTTTTTTTGTCTGATTGTTGCTCAATCTTCCAGCGCTTGCCTTCGATGAAGGGGGTTTTGAATTTTTTCTCGATTCGCCCGCTTTTTTCAAGATGGTCCAGGCAGGATCGCAGGCAGCCTCGCCCAACGCAGATGGAAAGATGACGAAAGCGATGCTGGCAGAATTGGTTGTAGCTTGGTTTTTCACCCTCCTGCTCGCTGCCGTTCCAGAACGGTGAGTAGCGCGGATCCTCGCCGCGATGCACCACGCCGCAGGCCGAGCAATCCAGCGGCGCGTGCGAGTATTCGACATCCTCGATGCGCAGTTTCACGGATCTGTCCGTGCCGATCGCAGTCGCCTCGCAATTCTTGACACAGGCCAGGCAGTTGTCGCAAACCTTGCCTCGGAACAACGGGGTCGGTTCCAGTTCGGCGTTGGTCAGCACACCGAAGATACGCTGCCGGGGACCGAACTGCGGGGATAAAAACATTTTGGAGACCCCCAGTTCGCCGAGGCCGGCCGCCACGCCGAGCACGCGCAGCGAGACCATGCCGTCCGGCCCGAATGGCTGATCTTCCCGAATCTGCTGCCCGCTGTGCGGATGGAATGGATTGTGAACCGGCACTCCGTCATAGCCGTATTCTTCGAGCCGCATAACCAGGCGGCGCAGAATGCGCGGCGCCTCCACTTCGTTTAGGTGCCAGTAGGAGTCGCAGTTGTAGGCCTGCCAGAAACAGCCCTCCTCGACCGCTTTCAGAGCGCCGCGCGGTTGAGCCAGTCCGATCGCTATGGCGGTTTGGGTCGACGGGAAGATAGTGGTCGGATGATTCTCCGGCGGGGCCTCGGCGAAGCGCGACACCGGTGCGAAACCAATCAGATCGGCACCCTCGGCCAAGGCCAGCTGCCGTAAATCTTCAGACAATGATAACGTTTTATTCATAATAATAAGGTGTTCCCATGATTCAGATTAAAATGATGGTCAAGGTGAAGGGTTATAAGTCGGACCAGTCGGACAAGTCGGACAGGTCGGACCACGAAAAAAGCGAGCAGGCGACAGTGGCAGCGAGCTTAAGCGAGCTGGTCGTTTCCCCGCACCGCAACTTAGCCTTGGGTTGTGATTAAGCCTCCAAGCCTCAATTTGCCAGATACACTCCGTCCGAGCGCAATTGCTCTTGCAGGGCGGCCGGGCTTAGCTGGCGGGTGGCTATGTCCTGCCGGGCGCACAGGGCGGCGGCGGTGCCCGCACCCTGTCCCTGGCCCATGCAGGCGACCGTATTGCGGGTGGACATGTGCGCCTCCCAGTCGGTGGTGATCATCATGCCGGCGACCAGCAGGTTGTCGAACCCTTTGGCCAGCAATGCCCGATAGGGGATGCCGTAGGTGCCGCCGTCGCGGATTTGCAGCCGCGGGGCGCTGTCATGAAAACCGTAGGCCATTATATCGTCGTCGAAATGGCGGCCTTCGAGCACGTCTTCGATGGTGATGTCGTAGTCGCACTCGATGGTGCGGCCGCGCCGGATGCAGAGCGTCGGGCTGCTGCGGGCGATGAATGCCTTTTCGCAGCCGGGAATGAACTCGCGGATCAGCTCGATCGCCTTGTGCTGCCGACGGCGCAGCTCGATTTCCGCCGCCGCCACGGCATCCCGGTCGGTCGGGCTGACCGGCATCTTGTAGTTCAGCTTGAGGAACATGAAGTAGTCGTCATGGACCGAGGTGGTAACCTGGGCGAGGCCAATGGCGCGGGCCCGTTCCAGATACGCCTTCGGCAGCTTGCCGGAATCAGCGTCCAGGCGGACGATCTGGCCATCCCTGCCGGCGCGCCGCCCCAGGCTGAGCTGGCGCAGAGCGCCGGCATCCTCCAGGAATCGGCGATAGCCTTCCAGACTCACGCCGCCGACCCCGATGCTGTTGGCCACGGCATGGTCGTTCAGCTCGACATAACGGGCGCCGGCGCGAGCGGCGAGGTCGCCGATTGCCGTGCAGTCGATGAATTGCGCAGCAGCGATCCATTCGCGTCCCGACCGGCTTTCACAGATCGCGTTGCGGACAACTCCGTTCTCCGTCTCGGCATCCACCAGCATGGTGTTCAGGCAGAGCTTGACTCCGGCCTCCTCCAGCATCTGCATGGTGACGAGCTTGTACAGTTCCGTGTCGATCACGGTTGCCACCGAGTCGTAGTCGTACCCGAGTTCCATTTCAGCATGGCCGCAGGTGCCACCGACCGCTTCCAGCCGGTCAATGATCTCCTGCGGTATGCCTTTGACCACCTGCCGTTTTTTCACGCCGGGGAAGGCTTTCCACAGGTTGTAGAAGCTGTGCAGGGCGGTGCCGCCCTCGACCGCAATGCCGCCGGTGTAGCCTTTGCTCTCGACCAGTGTGGTTCGCGCCCCCGTCCGGGCCGCCGCCAGCGCCGCCACCACGCCGCCGGTACCGCCGCCTGCCACCAGGACATCGCATTCCTGTTTCATTTTTTTTGGTTCCTTTTCAGTTTGAGTGGGTAGCTTGTTTCTCGTGGCAGAGTTCGGGTTTCAGGTGTCAGGTTTCAGGCCATCCAGAGGGGCACGGCGCACTTTCTGATCCGTACGCGACGTGGTTTTCCTCTACATGCCAACGCCGGCTGCTGAAGTGACTTGTTCGAATATATTTTTCTCTCGCCAAGCCGCCAAGATCGCCAAGGATTTTTTT
>SLNM01000354.1 GCA_007133055.1 Lentisphaeria bacterium | reverse complement strand
CGACCGGAAAAAAGAAATCACCCTGGAATATCTCGAGGAAGCCCGGGACAAGGTGCGCTGGGGCAAGGAGCGACGCAGCCGAAAGATTGACGTCGACGACAAGCGGGTAACCGCATTCCACGAAGCCGGACATACCTTGGTCGGATTGCTCTGCGACAAGGCGCCACCCGTACACAAGGTCACCATCATTCCCCGCGGCACCGCCTATCTCGGAGCCACAATGAACCTGCCGGAGCGTGATCGCTACACGGTGACCCGCTCGGAAATGGAAGACCAACTGGCCGTTCTCATGGGGGGAAGAATGGCGGAGAAAATGGTGCTTTCCGATATTACCAGCGGCGCCGGCATGGACTTGCGACAGGCAACCGAAATCGCCCGGCGTATGGTCTGCGAGTGGGGAATGAGCGAAAAACTAGGGCCGCTGACCTATGGCAGCCGTTCCGAACATATTTACCTGGGGCGGGACATCACCCGCACCGAGGAGTACAGCGAGGAAACCGCCCGCGAGATTGACAGTGAAATTCGTTCCATTATCAGAAACGCCGAAAAAAGAACCGAAAAAATACTCTCGGAAAATCTGGACAAACTGAAAAAACTCGGCGAAACCCTGCTCGAAAAAGAAACTATGAGCGCCGAGGAAATCCGCCTGCTGCTGGGTTTCCCTCCTGCCAATAATGGCGAGAACGCAGAGGAGGAAACCGAGGAAACCAAGGAAACCAGGAAAACCAGGAAAACCAGGAAAACCATGCATACGAAAGGATCGAGTTGAGATGAAAGACGCGAAAGTAGCCATTCTTATGGGCAGCAAATCGGACTTGCCGAAAATCCAGTCCGCCATTGACGTGCTCAGAGAGCTGTCCGTGCCCTGCACCGTGCGGGTAATGTCGGCGCATCGCACTCCGGCCACGGTGGCGGAGTTTGTCGGGGCGGCCGCCGAGCGCGGGCTGCAAGTAATTATCGCCGCCGCCGGCATGGCCGCCCATCTGGCCGGCGTGGTAGCCGCTCATACCACCCTGCCGGTCATTGGCATCCCCGTCCCGGGCGGTGCCGTCAACGGGGTCGACGCCTTGCTCTCCACGGTCCAGATGCCGGGCGGTATTCCGGTGGCCACAGTGGCCATCGGCAGTGCCGGCGCCAAGAACGCCGGCCTGCTGGCCGCTCAAATCATCGCCCTGCAAGACCCGGAACTGGCGCAGCGTCTGGTTCAGCACCGACAGCGGCAGCGTGAGGATGTGGCTCTGGCCGATCAGGAGCTGCAACAGGAATTGCAGCAGCAATAGGCATGTCCGCCGCCGATTAACTCTCAAATGACCCATCCCGCAACCACTGCCGCAGTTCTGGTAATCGGTGGCGGTCATGCCGCCTGCGAAGCGGCCTTGGCGGCGGCTCGCCTGGGAGTTGAAACCGTTCTGCTCACCATCAACCCCGATCATATCGCCCAGATGTCCTGCAACCCCGCCATCGGCGGCATTGGCAAAGGTCAGTTGGTCAGAGAGATCGACGCTCTGGGCGGGGAAATGGCCCGTAACACCGACACCGCCTGTCTCCAATTCAGAATGCTCAATCGCTCCAAAGGCGCCGCCGTGCAATCACCGCGGGCACAGTGTGACAAGCAACTATATCAGGGGCGCATGAAGCAGGTGCTGGAAAGCCAGCCATGCCTGCGTGTCCAACAAGCCCAGGCCACCCGACTTGTCACCAAGCGCGACCAGGTGGTGGCTGTGGAGACTGACTGCAATGAAACCTGGACTGTCCAGGCCGTCATAATTGCCACCGGCACCTTCCTCAGGGGGCGGTTGCACTATGGTTTGACCAAGCTGCCCGGCGGACGCGCCGGGGACCCCGCCGCCGAAGCATTGGCGGAGAGTCTGCAAACGGACCTGCGACTGAAAACAGGTCGGCTGAAAACCGGAACACCACCGCGAATATTGGCACAGTCGATCGACTTCCAGTCGCTTGCCCGGCAGGACGGAGACTCCGAACCCTATCGGTTTTCATTTCGATTAAAACCCTCGGACGACCAGCAGCATAAAGAATTGGCGCCTCCGCCGCTGCCATGCTATACCACCCACTCCAATGAGGAAACCGCCGCCATCGTCCGCGACAATCTCGAGCAATCCCCTCTCTACAGCGGACGCATCAATGGCATCGGAGCCCGCTACTGCCCGTCATTCGAGGATAAGATTGTCAGATTCCCCCAGCATCCCAGTCATCTGCTCCATCTTGAACCGGAAGGGCGTTCGACCGGGGAATACTATTTGAACGGACTCTCGACCAGTCTGCCGCCATCTGTGCAATGGCGTATGGTGCGCTCGGTTCCCGGCTTGAAAAATGCTCATATCACCCGATACGGATACGCCATCGAATATGACTTCGTGTTCCCATGGCAGCTTGACCATCGGCTGGCCGTGCGCGGCTGGAAAAACCTTTTTCTGGCAGGTCAGATCAACGGCACCAGCGGCTATGAGGAAGCCGCCGCCCAGGGGGTGGTCGCCGGGGTCAATGCCGCACGCTGCGCCAGCGGAGACCAGCGCCATTTCACCGTCGGACGCGACCAAGCCTATGTCGGTGTGATGATTGACGACCTGGTCACCAAGGACATCGTCGAACCCTACCGCCTGTTCACCAGCCGAGCCGAATTTCGTCTACATCTGCGCCAGGACAACGCCGACCT
>SLNM01000165.1 GCA_007133055.1 Lentisphaeria bacterium | reverse complement strand
TATCGGCTGTTCCAAGAGCGAATGGAGCAGATGGGACTGATTTATCCTCTTGACGGAGACAGTGATTTTCAACGACTGGTGCAGGAGGAGTGGCCGCAGACCACGCGGCTGGTCGAGCGCATTCGCAGCGGCCAGAATAACGCGATCAAGCAGGTACATGAGGCTTATCCCGAGCGTGGCATCCGACAATTGCTGGTGGCGCCGCCGGAAGGCTTCCCGGCCGTCCTGGAAGAGGCGGGCTACTCGGTAGAGGGCATTGATTTCGAGCCGCTGGCCGTCTTTTCCGCCCTGGTCGAAGACCGGGAGCAGGTTGAGTCGATGCTGGCCGAACGAGTGGTGCGGGCGGCCTTGATTCGGCGCCTGAATCTTAGCCCTGATCAATTGTCCGCCTACAATATCTTCCGCTGGCTGCAAAGTCGGCGGGGCGACCCGGAATGGCTGAGCGAACAGTTCTCGCTGGCAGGTGTGGCTTTGGCTCCGGAGCGACTGGATGAGCTGGCCGATTACTATGTGCGCTCGGAGCATCTCCAGGCAGTGGCCGGAGACGAGCCGCCAACGGAGGAGGCGGGGATTTTCGCTTTGGAGGGCCGCTTGCGCTGGCTGATTCTACTGGCCTTCTGTGTTTGCATGGTCGGGGTGGCCAACGCCATGCTGATGTCGGTGACCGAGAGATTCACGGAGATTGCCACGATGAAATGCCTTGGCGCCCTCGACAATTTTGTCATGATGATGTTTGTTTTCGAGGCCGCCATTCAGGGATTGATCGGCGGCCTCGTCGGCATAGTTCTAGGCACGGCTTTGGCCCTGCTTCGGGGCGGGGTGGAATTCGGGCGGCTGCTGACTCTGAGTCCGACGGTGATGATCCAGATTCTCATAGCGGCGCTGCTGTCGATGGCCGTCGGCGTAGTGCTGGCGGTGCTCGCCGCCGTCGGTCCCTCCCTGGTGGCGGCGCGATTGGCGCCGATGGAGGCGATGCGCGTGGAGTAGGGAGCACGAAAGTCTGAAGTCCGCAAATCTCAACCATGAACCATGTGAGTGGCGATTATGGAACATTCTGAAGCAAAACATGCAGATGCGACCAAATCCGCTGTCGATGACAACCGGGCGGTTATCATTCGCACTCTGGACCTGGCTAAAATTTACGGGGAAGGGGAGACGGCCACCCATGCGCTGCAAGGGGTGAATTCGCTCATTTACCGGGGGGAGATGATTGCCGTGATGGGCCCTTCCGGCTCCGGTAAGTCTACATTTTTCAATATGATCGGCGCTCTGGACTCCCCCTCCAAGGGAAGAATTCTCATTGACGAAGTGGATGTGGCCCAGCTTTCCGCCGTGGAGCTGGCCTTTTTGCGCTGCCGCAAGATCGGCTATATTTTTCAGAGCTTCAATCTGATCCGCTACATGACGGCGCTCGAGAACGTAACCGTGCCAATGTCCTTTGCCGGGGTTGCTCCGGAAGAGGCGCGCCGGCGCGGCATGGAGCTGCTCGAACTGGTGGGCATAGCCGACCGCTGGGAGCATCGGCCAATCGAAATGTCCGGCGGCCAGCAGCAGCGGGTGGCAATCGCCCGTTCAATGTCCAACCTGCCGCAAATTCTTCTGGCCGACGAACCAACCGCCAACCTTGACTTGGTGACCGGTGAGTCGATCCTTGGGACTCTGCAAAGAATCAACAAGGAGCGGGGGGTAACCGTAATCTGCTCGACCCACGATCATCGCCTGCTGAAAATGAGCGACCGCATCATGTGGATTCGCGACGGTATGATCGAGCGTGTGGAAAGCAGTGAGAACATCAAAATCAAAGTCGGCACGATCGGAGGCGAATAATCATGATCAAGGTCAATTTTTTCAGACCAGCCCGCGGAAAAGCGAACAAATCCCGTTTTGCCCGCTGGCCCGGCCTTCTGGTCGCCGGTACCATCCTCTGTTCGGTCGCCGGCGCCATCGTCGGACCCGCTCGGGCCCAGACGGTGATCGACGAAGAACAGTTCCTTGCTGATCTCGAGTTCTTCACTTCTTTCCCGCATCGGCTGCCCGGCAGCCAGGCGGGGACGCAAACCGTGGAATACCTCGAACAGCGACTGGCGGCGGCAGGTGTCAGAGAAGTCTATCGATACCACATGGAGGTACCCTACCTGGATGTCGAACGCTGCGAAATGGTGATCGCCGATCAGTCAGTGCCGCTGTCCCCAATGCGTCCGAACCTGACCATCCCGCCGGCCACCCCGAAGGAAGGGGTCTCAGGCCCCCTGCTTTATGTCGGCGGCGGGGAATTGAAGGAGTATGGCAGGCATTCGCCGGAGGGGGCGATTGTGTTTTTGAACTATGACAGCTTTGATAACTGGCGGCGGGCGTTTACGCTGGGTGCCAAGGCCGTGGTTTTCATTGGCGAGGGCGACGAGACCCCGAGCCTCCCCCTGCACACCGGGCTGCCCGTCAATCTGCTGCGCTTTTACGTCGACCGTAGCGACCTGCCTGGTCTGGACTTGGCGGAATTGTCCGGCCAGGAAGTCGAGCTGCATAGCCAGGTGCGCTGGGATTATCGGTGGGAGGTCAATCTGGTGGCCCGGGTGACGGGTACCAACCCGATGGCGGTCGGGGACGGACAAGGCCCCGAGTCGATGGTGCTGTCGGCCTCCTACGATACTTTCGGAGAAGTGCCGCACCGCAGCCCCGGCGCCCGGCGTGCCGCCAACCTGGCGGCTCTCCTGGGAGTGGCGGAATATTTCGGACGACAGCCGGCCGAGCGCAATATGATTTTTATGTTTTTGGGCGGACGCAGCTACAACCATCAGGGGGCGCGGGAAATCTATGACGCCCTGCTGATGCCGCGGGACCAGCATCAGCAGTTGATTGACCACCATCGCGAAGAAATGCAAACCATCCGTCAGGCCTTTTCTCTGCTTGAAGAGCAAGGACTTCTTTTCGATCGTGATGCCGAGGGCGCGCGCGTGCTGCGCACCATTCTTCGTGATCAGGCGCAATTCGCCCGCGACGATGTGTCGCTGCAATTACAGTTGCTGCGACTGCACTATCATGGCGAGCGCGATGATGAGTTCAGGCAACGCGAACAGTACAAAGAGAGACTCAATCTGCAATGGGACGTAGTTCGCCGGGCGATTCACGAGCGCCGCCTGGACGAGCTGATCGAGCAGCGCCGTCAATACGCGCAGGGAGTTTTTGAAACGGCCGAGTCGACGATGTGGGGCGAGCGGCAGCGACAGGAGGCCCGGCAGGAGGCCGCAGAGATGGAAGTCCACTTCGAACAATTGGTCGAAACCACCCGCGAACGGGTCGGAATGCGCCTGCAAGAACTGGAGGCTCTGCGGCGCAACGATCTTGAAAGAACCATGTTGCGCAGCGGTCTGTTCGGCCTGGCGGAAGCACTGGCTCTGACCTTCGAGCGCACTGCCGACTTCATGCGTGAAAGACTGGCGCTGTCCATCCCCGCCCTGGAGGACGTCCGCCGTGCCGACCTGGAACGCGTCATGTTGCAGCAGGGTATTTTTGACCTGGTGGACAGCGCCGCCGTGATCCAGCGGCAGCGGGGAGTGGTTTTGCATGTCTCATTCGACTTTTCCGACCTTGGCCCGCAATGGGGGGTGGTGGCCGGGCATCACCTGCATCGCCTGCTGGGCCGAGGCTTGGCCGGGGACGGAGACAGCCCCGGCTATTATGTGCGGGTACTGGCCGCATTTCGCCAGGCGGCCGAAACTTTGGGCAACATACCCGATCTGTCAACCAGAGCTTTGCGCGATCCTTTGTACGGTTCCGTCTTTGTCCCTGGCATGATCCTTCCCGAAGGCTTGGTGGCGGGCAGTTACGGCGTTTACAATGTAGCTCTGTCCACCGGCTTCGACCGGCGCGGGCGCGACGGCCACCCGGCCGATACCCTTGAGCGGCTGGATGGCGGCCGGATACTGGCTCAATCGCAGGCCGCCGCCCGGCTGCTGCGTGAAGTGGCCAACCGGTCCGAAATATCTCTGCCCCGCATCATTTCACCGCAGGCCATCAGCAAGTATCCGAGCTGGCGCGGAGGTCGCGCCTGGGGTGACATGGCGACCAAGCAGATTGTTGGCGGGCTGGCCGAGACCAGACCCGCCGCCAATGCCTTGATGGCGCTCTGGCCAGGGGGTGCCGGCATGGGCTCCGCCGCCTGGGAAAATCTGGCCGAAGCCGGTGCGGCCGCCGATTTTTCACCCTTCACACTGGAACGGGTTGATGCCAACGGTCGATTTCGGGTTATTGGAGCACGCCGGGACTTGAATCAGAACTACATGAAGATGGGGGTCATTTTCGATGATGCCGGGCAAGTCGAGTTCATGACCAGCATGGACGGTATTCGCGAGAGTTTAACCGCGACCAGCCGGGCCAGTCTTTTCCCGTCCAATTACGGAGTGATTGCCCATCAGCCGATTCACCGCGCCATGGCGGGTTCGCTGCGCATGGTCAAGGGCAGCACCAACGCCGCCTTTCGGCAGCAGGAGGCGCTCTGGGGTACGCTTGACCATTTCTCCTTCGGCTATATTTCAGCCAAGAACGTGGGGGACACCATAAAGTTCTTTCAGCCCCTGGGTCCGGTGGTGCTGGGAGAATTCACTCCCCAGCGCCGCAGCGGCATGGGGTTGTTCCCGGCGGAATTGCGATTCCCGCCGCGAACCAGCCGGTATTCACACCGCGATCTGTGGCAGCTCAACGAAGATCGTCTGCGCACCATGCGCTCGCGCGGGGTTACCCGGGCGGACTTGGAAATACTGCATAATATCGCGCTGGCCAGCACCATGCAGGCGGACTATGCCGAGACGGTGGCGGAAACCGAGTCTCTGATGCAGAGCAGCACCTCGCTCTCCCACCGCCTTTACGGTCCACTGCTCAGCTCGCTGGACGACTTGGTACACGCGATTGTAATCCTACTGCTGCTGACCATTCCCTTCGCTTTCGCCATGGAGCGACTGGCCATCTGCGCCACCTCTATCTACGGACGCATAGTCGGCTTTGTTGTGATGTTCGGTATTACCTTCGGACTGCTCTACTGGATGCATCCGGGCTTCGCCATTTCCGCGACCCCGATGATCATTTTCCTCGCCTTCGCCATTCTGCTGTTGTCGTCGCTGGTTATATATCTGCTGCTGCGCAAGTTCGACACCGAGCTGAAAACCCTGCAGGGGCAGAGTGTCGGTCTGCACGATGTCGAAGTCTCGCGTACCGGCACTATGCTGGCAGCCGTCAGCATGGGCATGTCCACCATGCGCCGACGTCCGACCCGCACCATTCTGACCGCGGTTACCGTGGTTATCCTGACCTTCACCATTCTCAGCTTTGCCTCCTTTACCCGCAACGTTGGCGTGCGCACAGTTTACGAAGGTCCGATCGGAGAGAACATGCCGATCAGCGTCCTCGCCCATCGGATAGATTTCGCGGCTTTGCCCGTCGGAGTTCCGGACCTGCTGCGGCGGCACGCCGATAACGACGGGCTGCTGGCCGCTCAGTGGTGGCGTGTGCGCAAAGAGGAACAGGATGCCTCCATGGCCGCCGCCAACCCGCGCACCGGTGACACGGTTGATATCGAAGCCGCCTTGGGGATCGATCCCGAGGAGCTGCGGCACTGGCCGGCTCTGGCCGAATGCCTGATCCATCCGAACGATAACGGGCTGGAGAGCAAACAGTCCGCCCTGCGAGAGGGGGAAGTGTTCCTGCCGGAGATCGTGGCGGAGCTGCTGCACCTGTCCGTCGGTGATACTTTTCTCCTGCACGGCCGGGAAGTAGCCCTCGCCGGCACTTTGCACGGTGCCAACCTGCAGCGACTGCGGCATATTGACAACCGACCAGTCGTGCCGGTTGATTTTCGGGAAATCGGTCCGGATGCAATGCAGGAGGATGAGGACGACGACACCAGCGGCGGCCTGGTCCAGGCCGAGGTGGATCGTAATTTCACCCGCCTAAGCGGCGAGCAGATTTTTATTGGCTCCGACGAGCTGGTCAGGAAAATGGGTGGCAATGTACATATCATTAACCTGTATCCCGGAGCTGAAGTTGATATTTCGGAGAAGGGCCGGGAGCTGGCCCAACTGCTGTCGACCCCGGTGTGGGCGGCTGGTCCGAACGGGGTCGAACGCATGATTCTGACCCTGCTGACCGAGGTGGCAGGCGGAATGGCGCTGGCGGTGCCCCTGCTGCTGGGCGGTTTCATTATCTTCGGCACTCTGCTGGGTTCGATCACTGACCGTGAAAAGGAAATCTACACCTTTTCGGCGCTCGGTCTTTCCCCCGGCCACGTCGGTATGCTGTTCTTCGCGGAGGCGGCGGTGTACGCCGTGGTCGGCGGCATGGGCGGTCAGTTGCTGGCTCAGTTCACCGCCTTGATCGCCTCCGTTCTGGCTGAACGCGGCATGATTCAGCCGGTTTCCATCAACTTCTCCTCGACCAACTCCCTGTTCGCCATCGGAGTGGTCATGCTGGTGGTTCTGATATCCGCTATCTACCCGGCCATCTGCGCCTCCAAAAGCGCCAATCCCGGTCTGGCCCGAAGTTGGCGTATGCCGGCTCCCGAGGGGGATCAGCTGAACATGACCTTCCCCTTTACCGTTTCCGCCTATGACATCACCGGCGTGGTCAGCTTTCTGGCCGAGCATTTCCGCTCCCACGACGATGCCGGGCTGGGCAATTTTGCCGCTTCGCAGGTGGCCATCAAGCGGAACCAGAGAGGGTACCTCGAACTTTCCGCCCGTCTGGCCCTGGCGCCATTCGATCTGGGAGTCACCCAGGACTTCGTAATCACAGCCGTGCCCTCCGAAATCGAGGGGGTGGACGAGGTGGTGATTCGGATTCATCGGCTGAGCGGAGCCCAGGGCGACTGGATTCGCGGCAACCGAGTGTTCATACGCGACTTGAGAATTCAGTTCCTGGCCTGGCGCACGCTGTCTGGAGAAGCGGTCGAGGATTACCGGATCAAGACTCTGAAAAGCCTGGGAGAAAAAGCTTCCGAGCCGAGTACCGCCCCGGGTTCGACACCGATACCCGCTCCGGCCTAGGCTCAGAGAGGACGGAGGCCGGAAAAACGGTTCGGGGCAGCCCTCCTGAAAAAAACAGGGGGGGGGAGGCAGCAATATGTAAGGAGCGGCCGGGTTGGCTGCTGACTCACTGGATGACCATAAGTTAAACGCGAAAGTGGAGAACAAGGAATGGCCTCTTTCAAACAACCTCCTCAGGACGACGACAACAAGAAGCGCAGCATTGAGCAGGAAGATGCACAGAGCGTCGAATCGTTTGACAAGGAGATGGAGCTGTTTCGGCAGCAGATGACCCCGCCGGGGCATTTCGAAGACGGTTTCTCCTGGAGCGCGCTTCTGGGTGCCTTGTTCATCGGTGCCCTGATGGTCCCCGGAGCCATGTACATGACCCTGCTGGCAGGACAGGGAATCGGACCGGCTGCCCAATGGGTCACCCTGATCCTTTTTATCGAGGTGGCGCGTCGGGCCAATAAAACCCTGGGTAACGCTGAAATTTTTACCCTGTTCTACCTGGCCGGGACGGTTATGATCACGGCCAACATGGCGCTCGGCCAGTTCCATGGTGGGTTGAGCGCCCTGTACTTTCAGTTTCTGGCTCAGTCCGAGTCATTTCAAGCCGCCGGTCTGTCCGACCAGTTGCCGTTCTGGGTGGTCCCCAGCGATCCGGCGGTCCTGGAGCAGCGCTCCCTGTTCATGCGTGCCTGGCTGCCCTGTCTTGGGCTGATCGCCTTCACCATGATCATTGGCCGTCTCGACCGCATGGTCCTGGGTTATGGTCTGTTTCGTCTGACCAGCGATGTCGAGCGCCTGCCCTTCCCCATGGCGCCGATCGGAGCACAGGGCATCCTTGCTCTGTCCGAGGAGCAAAGCGAGGAGTCCTGGCACGAGAGCGACAAAGGACGGCAACGCTCCTGGCGCTGGCGGGTGTTCTCGATCGGCTCGGTGATCGGTCTGGTTTTCGGGATGATCTATCTGGGGCTGCCAACCATCACCGGCGCTCTGCTGCCCGAGCCGATCACTATCATTCCCATACCTTTTGTCGACTTCACCCAGCAGACCGGCAACTATCTGCCGGCCGCGGCAGTCGGCCTCTCTTTCAACCTGGGCGATGTCCTGGTCGGCATGATCCTGCCGTTCTGGGCGGTGACCGGCACTTTCATTGGCCTGCTGGTCACCCTGGTTGCCAACCCCACGTTGTACCACTTCGACATTCTGACGTCCTGGACGGCCGGCGACAACTTGCAGTCCACCTTCTTCAAATGCAACCTCGACTTTTACTTCAGCTTTTCTATCGGGGTGGCTTTGGCAATAGCCATAGCGGGCGCATACGCGGTAACCAGGCGGTATCGCAGCCATAAAAAGCGAAAAGGTCTGCGTGGCACCGAAGGGTACAAGGATGAGTTCGCCATTCCGGCGGGCCGGGGAGACATCAAGACCCGTTTTATTTTTGTCAGCTACTTCATCACCAGCTCGCTCTATATCTTGGTGTCAATGCTTCTACTGCATGTCACCGACGGCTTCATCTACTGGCCGGTGATTGGCATCATGCTGTTCTACGCCTTCGTTTTCACCCCGATCATCAGCTATATGAGCGCCCGCTTGGAAGGTATTGCCGGTCAGGCGCTAACCATCCCGTTTGTCCGCGAAGCTACTTTTATCCTCTCCGGGTACCATGGAGTGGCGATTTGGTTTCTGCCGATTCCCTTTCACAATTACGGCCAGATGACAGTGTTCTATCGCCAGGCGGAGCTGACCGGCACCAGCTTTCGTTCGATCTGGAAAGCGGAACTGCTGCTGGTGCCGATTATATTAATCGGCGGTATCGGGTTCGCCCACGTCATCTGGCAGATGGGTGAAATTCCCGGTCCTCGCTATCCCTTCGCCCAGGAATGGTGGGAGGTTACGGCGGCGCAGCAGGCAATCGTCTTTTCCTCGACTCTCGGCGGGTTCACCCAGTTCGAGCAGGCCTTGAATATCTCATATATAGGCTGGGGCCTGGGCCTGGGGGTGGCCGGCTTCTCGATCATGGGCGGTCTCGGACTGCCGATCTTCCTGATGTACGGGGTGATTCGCGGTCTCAATCAGACCCTGCCGTTCATGGTCATCCCCCAGTTCCTGGGAGCATTGCTCGGGCGCTTTGTCTTCCAGCGCCGCTACGGAGCCAAGCGATGGCGCCAGATTATCCCGGTGCTGTTCGCCGGATTCAGTTGCGGAATGGGACTGGTCGGAACCCTGGCCCTGGGATTCGTGTTTCTGCAAAACAGCGTGATCGATGTCCCGTTCTAGCTACATCGGTTGAGCGGGTCGGTTAAGCGCATCCGATTGATTAAGTGTAGCGGTTAGGAAAGCGATTAAGTGTACTATGGAGCGCGGCGTTGAACTCGTAAACCGTTCGCGTCAACCGGTTTTCTGATTCGCACTTTCTTCGGTGGACGATAGCGTCGACCGGCCTGATGTTTAAATTTAGTTTACGTACTTAAAGAGGGATCGAGCCATGACAACGGCGGATATTGAAAAGAAAATGGATCGGGATTTTCAACGCGGAGATTCATTCATCACGGCCAATGGCGTGTCCAAGATATATCGTCTTCGCGGGGGTGAGGTTTACGCGCTCAACAACGTGAACCTGGAAATTTTCCGCAGCGAATATCTGTCGATCATGGGGCCGTCCGGCTCCGGCAAGTCGACTCTATTTAATATTATCGGTGCACTCGACCGCCCCAGCCAGGGCTACGCGCAGATCGGCCCCCTGCGTCTGACCGAGCTGTCAAGCAGTGAGCTGGCCTATGTACGCTGCAACTATATTGGTTACATTTTTCAGAGCTACAACCTGATCCCCTCGCTTACCGCCCTTAAGAATGTCTCCCTTTCGCACACTCTGATGGGGGCGACTCCGGCGGATTCGGACAAGGCGGCGGCCAAGGCTCTGGAAAGCGTCGGCCTTGGTCATCGGCTGGACCATCGCCCCGACGAGCTTTCCGGCGGCCAGCAGCAGCGGGTGGCCATCGCCCGTGCCCTGGTCAACAGGCCGGCCGTGGTCCTGGCCGACGAACCCACCGGCAACCTCGACACCAAGACCGGCCAGGAGATAGTCGACATCCTCCACGACCTCCACCGCAGCGAAGGCGTAACCGTGATCTGCTCCACCCACGACCCCAAGATGCTGCACAAATCGCAGCGTGTGGTCTGGATCGAGGATGGAAGCAAACGCAACGAATCCATTCCGGCAGAGTTGAACCTGAAAGACATGGCCGCCGATGCCAGCGCCAAGGGAGATCTCTAGGCCCTTGAGGCTGCAAAACCGCCAAAAACACGAAGGTGTTTTCTGTAACCGATCGCCGACATAATGGGTTATGACGTACTGAACCGGGCAGCCTCAAGGGATGAGGGTCCCTATAAGAAAAAGTAGAAAGGCGGGCCAGACCGCTAAAATCAACCCATTGGGTTGCAGGCTGGCCTGCCTTGGACCTGAAGGCCGCAGTTGTGGCGCAATAAGCGGCATAACTGCGGAATTGAGGGCAGCCGTGGTAGGGAGGACTTTATGGGGGCCTTGCCCTGTCGATTGGAAACCGACGTCGAACCGCAGGACATCATGTCTCTGGCCCGGGCCATTTGGTGGTCC
>SLNM01000307.1 GCA_007133055.1 Lentisphaeria bacterium | reverse complement strand
TATTACGCGCCCCGATGGGGCTGGTGCCGGAACTGGCGGTGAAGATCACAGCGCGTGATTGGCGCGGGTTGTCGAACCCGGGCGCGTTTTCGGCGAGGCGGATGATCGTGCGGTCGCGATGCTCCCCCTGGAGAGTCAGACCGCTCTGCAAGCTGCCACGCTGGTTGCGATAGACCAGGGGCCGCGAAATCAGGTAGGTGCCCGCAGGCAGGTACAACGTGGCACTTTGCGCCCAGCCGATGTGATCGCTGATGGCCCGCTGCAGGGCGTCGGTGTCGTCGGTGACGCCATCACCCGCGGCGTTGTAGGGCGGCCTGGTCACATCGATGACCCCGACCCATTCGGGGAACGACACCTGGAACAATGGTCGCGAGGAAAACTCCAGCGCTTCGGCATAATCCGCCGCGCTGCCGATCGGGAATGCTTCCCCGACCGGCACGTTCGTCTGGCGGTGCAGACCGGCCAGTTCTGCGCCCCAAGCGGTGGACTGAAGCCCGGGCCATGCGACAAAAGCCAGAGTGACAACCAATACGCAACAGAGAGTAATTCGATTCATTTTTTTCATCCTTATTTGTTGATTAAAATTTTAAACACAGCTATTGGAATAGGGCTCATGAGCAAATCAAATTATCGGGAAACATCGTAGATGGTGCCCAGACGTTCTGCCAGTCTGGCCATCATTTTCATTCTCACCTCGTTATATTCGGGATCGTCCCACAGGTTATGGGTTTCATTGGGGTCATCGACCAGATTGTACAGCACGCCGGTGTCGCTGCCTTCGGAAAACCACACCAGCTTGTATTGTTCGTCCCTGATCATAACCGAGCTTCGGGGTATAAGTTCATTGGCGAGCATGCTGATGACGCTGTCGCGATGTTGGTCTGTCTGTTCAAGCAGGAAAGGCATCAGCGATCTGCCGTGAACAAAACGATCAACCTCAAGGCCGCTCGCCTCAAGGACGGTCGGGACAATATCTACCAGCTCCACAAAGGCATCGGTCTTTCGATCCCCCGGGATGGTTCCCGGCCAGGCGATTATCAACGGCACCCGGACTACCGGGTCATAGTAGAAGTCGCCCTTCAGGAACAGTCCATGGTCGCCCAGTGCCTCGCCATGGTCGGAAGTGAAGATTATCAGTGTATCCTCAAGCTGTCCGGTTTCCTCCAGGGCATCGAGTATCCTGCCGACATGCATGTCGATCATGTCCACGTTGGCGAAGTATGCCGCTCTGAGCAGCCTGTGCTCATTCGGGGTCATGGACTGAAAATCCATTTGCACGTAGTCCGGATAACCCTGAATTCCCATCATCAATTCGCGCTCGTGCGGAGGTTTGTTGTCAAGCTCGCCCTCCACATAGTTGGGCAGGGGTATGTCGTCCAGTCTGTCGAGGTAGCGCTGGAGCAGCTCAAGCGGCGGGTCCCAGGGGTCGTGGGGATCAAACCAGTTCAAATTGAAATACCACTGTCTGCCGTCGCGGTACTTCTTCTGTGCCACAATAAAGTCGGCCGCCACTTCGGCGCCCCAGGCCACCTGGCTTGTTTCCGGACACATGTTGGTAACCACATGCCTGGAATCCCCGAAGGGCTCAATTTTTTGTTCCAGCCCCCGCCTGCGAAGCCAGCTCTGGTACTGGCAGGCGCTCCAATGTGAAGGAGTGTCAGTGGGGCTCCAGTGGTATTCGGCGTGACCATGGGGCATCATCCTTTCGTCCGACTGCGATCTCAGTCGGCGATCCCGTTCCTGGTGAATATGCAGTTTCCCCGCCAGGCCGGTGGCGAAGCCTTCCTGATGAAGCCGCCGGGACAGCAAGTATTCAAACTGCCGCTCGGGCAAGGCGTGGCCATTGTGCATGACCCCGGTGGTATTCGGGTATCTGCCGGTCAGGAAGCTGGCCCGGCTCGGCATGCATTGCGGGGAATTGCAGTAGGCATGGTTGAATAAAACTCCCATTCGCGCCAGCCGGTCGAGATTGGGGGTGTTCACATGCGGATTGCCGGTGGCGTTCAGGGTGTCCCACCGTTGTTGATCGGTGGTGATAAACAGGACATTTGGCGGGCGGCGAGCAATGCCGGCATCGTCGGTCATTGCTTCATCGGCTTTGGTTGCAGCCATTTGCGACGCCGCCAGCAGGGACACCCCCATCCCAACGGCCTGACTTTTTGCGAATTTACTTTTCATTGCATAACTCCTGTTGCTTTCTTTATTTCTTTACCGAGCAGTCAGACTACCATTTGCGGAAGCGGTATGGTTCGTCGCCTGCGAAGAAATATTCGTAGTCCCAATCGCTCCTGTAGAGGCGGATGGGCTCGGGAAGTTCGATGCGCATTCTTTCCGGGTCCGCCCGGAAACCGCCTTCGCCCTGCGAACTCCAGATGCGCACGGCCACGACGTTCCTACCGGCACGCACCAATCCTCCTGGAATATCATAGTTTCTCTCTCTGCGGTTTCCTCTTGTTCCTCCCAGCCGCTCGCCATTGAAGTAGGTATCATCACGATCATCGGTAATCCCCAGCCTAAGCCGCAGGTCGCGCCCCTCCCATTCATCGGGGATGATTACCGTCCTGCGGTACATCACCGCCCCGTTCAACCCCCACCATTCGCCGCCCAATTGCTGTCCCCAGAGGTATGGGTTGTCGACCTTTTCCCATTGACTGTCGTCGTATTCCGGTCTGGTGAGTTC
>SLNM01000105.1 GCA_007133055.1 Lentisphaeria bacterium | reverse complement strand
TTGCAGGTTGCAGGTTGCAGGTTGCAGGTTGCAGGTTGCAGGTTGCAGGTTGCAGGTCACTGGTCGCCCGCTCTCGTCGATCCGGAGTCACGGAGACATGAAGTCATGGAGTCAAAGGCTCGGTGGATGGTGCGCGACAAGGTTCGGAAATCCCCGCAGGGGATAACAGGAATGCAGCTTCGGGTGTCCGCTCGTGGAACCGGCCCCGCGTCCCCGCGGGGAAAATCTCGACCACCCGCGTCGTCGCGGGTATCTGGAGACGGCGGGCCTCCGCCGTTAATCACCGTCCGAGGCCGGACGGCTCCAGGTTTTTGAATACACAACCGCCATAACCGGGAGTCTTTGTCATGAAAAAAACCGGACGACGCTCACGGTGGACGGTTGTTTTGAATATCCAATATCCAACTGAACAAGTGAAAGGCAGAAGCGGTTGATCAGCCACGGCGGACAGACGACTGCGAATGCAGGCTCCTGCGCCAACGGCGCTATGCATATCAGACCGGGGCAGCGCCCCGGGGAACGACAACCAAACCAAAGGTGCGCTGAAAGCGCACCGCATAATTCAAAGACACAGACCGATGCCGATGCGCCATGACAATGACAATGACAATCGTCTAAGACTGAACACCACCGTGCTGCGTCAGTTGTACAAGTACGGGCGCAACTACAGCGGTTCGTTCATACTGCTGTTCCTGGTCATGCTTGCCTATGCCGGACTCGACGCAGCACTGCCATTGCTCAGCCGCACTGCGATCGACCGTTTTGCGGTGGATCGGGAGGCGACCGGTATCCTCTGGTTCGCGCTGGTTTGCGCTTTTTTCGCCCTCGGCCGCGGAGTGACCGTGCGCTTCATGATCGCGGTCTCCGGTCACATCTATACCGGACTGGGTTACGATATCAGGCGCGACAGCTTCAACCATCTGCAACGCCTGTCCTTCTCCTTTTTCGACCGGCATGCCGTCGGCTGGCTGATGGCCCGCCTGACCTCCGACACCCAGGAGCTGTCGCGCACCTTCGCCTGGGGACTGGCCGATCTGATCGACGGTGCCGGAAAAATTATCATGATCACCGTTATCATGCTGATTATCGATCCGTTGCTGGCGCTGATCGTGCTGGCGGTGGTGCCGCCGCTGGCCCTCATTGTGGCGGTCTATCAAGCGGTCACCCTGCGGCTTTACCGCCGGGTGCGCCGTGCCAACTCCGAGGTTACCGGCGCCTTCAACGAAGGGGTTGGCGGGGCGCGCACCACCAAAACCCTGGTTCGCGAAGAGGCGGCACTGGACGAGTTCAGCCAGCGGACCCGGCATTTGCGTGAGCTGTCCGTGCAGGCGGCCCGCAAGTCGGCCTTGTATTTCCCTATGGTTTTACTGCTCGGCACTCTAGGCAGCGCTCTTGTTTTGTGGGTCGGCGGCAGCGGCGTGGTTGCCGGCGATGTAACCTACGGTACTCTGGTCGCCTTTATCGCCTACGCCACCAGTTTTTTCCGCCCGCTCGAGGACATCGCCCGGCGCTTCCCGCAACTGCAAAACGCCCAGGCTTCGGCTGAACGAATCTTTTCCGTGCTCGATACCGAGCCGGAGATTCGCGATGACTCGGCCATCGTCAGCCTCGGCGGCGCCGATGGCCTGCCGCAGTTTGACGGTGCCGTGGAGTTTGCCGACATCTCCTTTGCCTACATCGCCGACGAACCGGTTCTGCACGATTTTTCACTCTCCGTCGCCGCCGGGGAAACGGTCGCCCTGGTCGGCGAAACCGGGGTCGGCAAGACCACCGTCATCAACCTGCTATGCCGCTTCTACCATCCGGATCGGGGGAGCATTCTGGTCAACGGGATTGACTACCGCCGCCTGCCTCTGGCCTGGTGGCGGCGACAACTGGGGATTGTTCTGCAGGACCCGCACCTGTACAGCGGTACGATTGGCGACAATATTCGCTACGGTCGTCTGACTGCAACCGACCAGGAGGTGGAGGCGGCCGCTCAGTTGGCCGGCAGCCACGAGTTTATCATGGAATGCCGCGGCGGCTATGATTTCCAGGTCAGTGAAAACGGCGCCAACCTGTCAGCCGGTCAGAAGCAACTAATCGCCCTGGCCCGGGTTGTGCTGGCGGCCCCGAAAATCCTCATCCTCGATGAAGCCACTTCGGCGGTGGACACCGAAACCGAGGCCATGATTCAACGCGGGCTGAACAACGTGGCGGCGGGCCGGACCAGTTTCATTATCGCCCATCGCCTCAGCACCATCCGCCAGGCAGACCGTATCGTGCTGCTGGGCCGCGAGGGCATTGTCGAACAGGGCTCGCATCGCGAGCTGATCCGAAAGCGCGGCGCCTACTATCGGCTCTACACCAGCCAGTTCATTGAAGAGCAGGAAAATGCGCTGCTGCGAAATTGAGTTGGAAAAAAGCACTGAAGGAAGCTATCCTGATTCCATATCCCCCTTTCCTCCAATGAACCCACCTTCATCGCGGTTGCCAGAAGCACGCGAAATCGTAAAGGTGCAGGCCGGTTTGCCAACCGCCAGCCAGGCGGTAAGTTAAGCTCATATCCCTGTATTGACAAATGGAGACGCTCTGGAATTTGGCGGGTCGCCTTATGGAAGAACTGTTTTTCAAAAATCCCATCCTGAACTCCCCATACGCATACCCCGCTCGGCATTGGCAGCTTGATCATGATGGCCAGC
>SLNM01000104.1 GCA_007133055.1 Lentisphaeria bacterium | reverse complement strand
TAAACCACTGATCTTCACTAATCGACACTAATTCAAAGGGCGATGTTGAAGTGCCCCTTCAGGGCACAATTTTTTTCTGATTCCTACCCAGGGTTGCGCTGCCCTTAACCCTGGGCTACGATGATGCCGCCCCTTTGGGGCTACCGTTGGTTGGGCTCTTTGCGTCGCTGTGCTTTTTGAGCGCAATTTAGTGTGTGCGGAAGTTTGAGTTCAACCTTTAGGTTGTGCATTTTGAGCGCCGGAGAGAACTGCCCTGCCCCCGGTACCACACGCTGAAGCGTGAACTCAAACGGGGGCACACGCTAAAGCGTGAACTCAAACGGGGGCACAATAACCTGCTTAATTCATAAACCACTGATCTTCACTAATCGACACTAATTCAAAGGGCGATGTTGAAGTGCCCCTTCAGGGCACAATTTTTTTCTGATTCCTACCCAGGGTTGCGCTGCGCTTAACCCTGGCCCGAATCCGTGATAAAATTGGCGAAAAGGATTGTGAAATAATTGGTTTGTAAAAATCGAGTTAGAATCTATTTTTCGCCAATTTTCCCCGTATGGGAAAGCCAGCGGCACCATATCCGCTTCGTTGACTGGTAAATATCTGCCGAACCCTGTTCTTTCGGCAATATATTTACATAGCATAAAATGCGGAATCGGGAATGCATGAATTGTTTTCAAGACAATCGTATTGTTGTCAATAGATTTACCATCACCGATTTCGCATTTTATTTTTAGTAAAAAACCTGCAATAGAACAGGGATTGCGGTTTTTAACTGCGACTTGCGGTGAAATGCCACAGCTTCGTCTTGTCGCCTTGCGGCTACGGCACCGCTGACTTTTCACGGAATCAGGCCTGGGCTACGATGATGCCGCCCCTTTGGGGCTAAATCTCCCGAAGGGATACACCTGCGGAAGAATTAAGCACGACCAGCGGAAGAGCTTAATCCTTCCGCATTGATTAGTGTCGATTAGTGCAGATTAGTGGTTCAAATAATGCAGCCAATGATGTGAGATTTGCCACAATTCTGAATTCGTGTGCTTTTCTGGTAAATTTTCGACTTGAACAGAAAAAAATCACAACTAAATTATGGTTTACTCGAAAATTATCATGCGGAGGATGGCTGTATGGAGCGATATCTTAAAGCGACTGTGGCAGACGACCTGGCAGAGAAGATGGTGTTTTTGGGCGGTCCGCGACAGGTCGGCAAGACGACGCTGGCGTTAAGCCTGCTTGACGGAGGCGATGAGAGCCACCCTGCCTATCTCAACTGGGACGATGTCAACGCCCGGCGGATGCTTTTGCAGGGGGCGCTGCCGTCCGATCAGGAGTTGGTAGTCTTTGACGAGATTCATAAGTTCAGAGGATGGCGCAACCTGATCAAAGGTTTCTATGACAAGCACAAATCGGGAAGGCGATTCCTGATTACTGGTTCGGCGCGGCTGGATCATTATCGTCGGGGCGGCGATTCCTTGCAGGGGCGCTATCATTATCATCGTTTGCATCCGTTGTCCTTGCACGAGGTCAATCCCGCATCTACATCGACGGACTTCGATCATTTGTTGCACTTCGGTGGCTTTCCCGAGCCTTTTCTCAGAGGCAGCGACAAACACTGGAAGCGTTGGCAGCGGGAGCGGCTGAGCAGGGTAATCTACGAGGACTTGGTCAACCTCGAGCATGTCAAGCAAGTGTCGCAGATGGACTTGCTGGCCAGTGTTCTGCCGGATCGCGTCGGCTCTCCGCTTTCGGTCAACAACCTGCGTGAGGAATTGTCGGTCTCCTTCGAGACGGCCGACCGCTGGATTGGCATTCTCGAAAACCTCTACTATTGCTTTCGCATCCAGCCATACGGGGTGCCGACTCTACGGGCGGCGCGCAAGGAGCGTAAGCTTTACATGTGGGATTGGTCGCTGTGTCGGGACAAAGCCGCCCGTTTCGAAAACCTGGTTGCTTCCAACTTGTTGAAATACTGTCATTGGAGAGAAGACACCGAAGGTGATCGTATGAATTTGTGCTTTCTCCGCGACAGTCAAGGGCGCGAACTGGATTTCGTGGTTCTGCGCGACGGCAAGCCGGAGTTTGCTGTGGAATGCAAGAGCGGCGACCGCAAACTGAGCCGCAACATCGCCTATTTTGCCGAACGCGTGCCGATTCCGTTGATCTATCAGGTACATCTTCAACAGAAGGATGTCGAATTTTCACAGTACCGCGCCCGCATTCTGCCGATAACCCGCCTTGCGGCAATATTGGGTGTTTGACCATTTGAGCCAGATCCCGACATGTCAAAGCGAAGGAAAGTTCAGTGGAAAAAGAAATCGTCAGAAATGGCTCTGTGCAGTCGAGGGAGATTGCCGATCTGCGGCAGGCCGTGGGCTGGGATAAGGCGGAGGATGCGTATGAACGCACACTCTCGAAGCTCTTCGCATACTACACGATGCGTGGTGAGGATGACCAGTTGCTTGGCTATATGTCGGTGTTGAGCGACGGTGTGGCCGATGCGCTTCTCGTGGATTTGGCGATTCACCCGAAGAGCCAAGGGGACGGACTCGGCACCCGGATGGTTCGCCGAGCGATCCGCGACCTGCAGGAGGCTGGCGTCCGATGCGTGCAAGTGACGTTCAGTGGGAACTTGGAGTCTTTCTATGCTCGGTGCGGTTTCGAAATATGCAGGGGCGGGATCATTGATTTCCAGAATATGAATTGGAATGAGAACGCCGGGACACCGGCGCTGGCAGGTGACAGGTCGCCGGAATACCAGGAGATCATAGCCTTTCATGGTCATGATTGCCCCGGGCTCGCCATCGGCTACAGAATGGCGACCGCCGCGCTCGATGCTCTGCGCTCGATGCGGGCCCAGGACGAGGAGGTGGTGGCGATTGTGGAGAACGATGCCTGCGGCGTGGATGCCTTGCAGTGTGTCACCGGCTGCACCTTCGGCAAGGGCAATCTGCGGTTCCACGATTATGGCAAGCAGGTGTACACTCTCTACAGCCGCACGATTAGGCAGGGAGTGCGGGTGCTCTTCCATGGTCGCGGAGCCTCTGCCGAGCTGCGGGAGAACCGGGAGGCTTTCACCAAATGGGTGCTCACTGCGCCTTTGGCGGAGCTTGTCTCCGTTGCCCGGGTAACCATTGACGAGCCGGCTCCGGCTCGAATCAGGCGTTCCGAGCCATGCGCGATCTGCGGCGAAAATGTCATGGAAAACCGTCTCCGCGAGCATGACGGTGAAAAAGTATGCCAGCCCTGCCTCAAAAAGGTTTAACCTGATTAATTCATGCGAATTCGGCCATGAGTCATTATTTATCAATTAACCGCAGATAACGCAGATATACGCAGATAATAGCAAGTCATAAAACAACCTAATCAGTGTCGATTAGTGCAGATTAGTGGTTCAAAACTGTCCCTGTCCCCTTTCGCGTATTTCGCGTGATTCGCCTGCCTGACCACTTGGCCGCGTTGAAGGTGAAGACCGTTATTTTCTGGAATGATCTCACAAACCTCAAAAACGCTCGACTTACAGAAGTGTGTCAGGCGGTTAAAAATATGCAGCCTTTTTTGCCTGCCACGCCGTTTCATTACGCCGGAGTATCGAAAGCGGAAGCCTTGGCGTAGGCGGGTGCTTTTTGTGGCTATAATATGAGACTATCTTGACCTTACTTTGCGCCGATTAATGACAAAGCGAAAAAATCACTTGGTTTTCTTTGTTCCCTTCTGTAAGATTTGCCCTTTTGAGTCAAGTGGTCAGACCGACCGGTGCCTCGGCACCGCTTTCCTATCGCCCCGATCCGGCGGGGCGGCGAGTTGATCAGAAGTCATCTGCGGCATTGATATATGCGGTTAGTTCTGCCGGGGCGGGCCAGTCCAGTTGCACGTGCTGTCTGAGGAGCTGGTCGCGCAGTGCGGCCGGGCTAATCTCTGGCAAGGACGCATCAAGATGCCGGGCCAGAGCGACTGCGGTTCCTGCCGCCTGGCCAAGCTGCATCATGGTTCGGGAGAGTCGGCAGCTCGAGGCGGCGATGCTGGAAAATCCAGCCGCCCGCGAAGCGACCAGCAGATTCCGCCAGCCTTTTGGGATGAGGCAGCGGTAGGGTATGCCATAAGGCTCGTCCAGCTCAAGGCAACCGCCGCTTTCGCCATGTCGATCAAGGGCATGATCGGCAATCGCTATGATGTCATTGTCGGTCTGGCGACTCAGACCGAACCGGATGTCGTTTTCATTCAGCATTCTCTCGCACACCACGCGCCTGCTTTCCCGAATGCCGAGCATGGGGGCAAGCCACACCATACGGTAGCGCCGAAACTCAGGCCAATGGGTCTGGACAAAATGCCAATGCGCCTTGACGCGGCGTACACATTCCTTGTAGGCCGCCTGGCAGCCCAGCAATACCTGCTCGCGTCCCTCCATGGTCGGCAGCATGTTGCAATTGCGCCCCATGTCGGGATATTGCACGCAGCTCATTGGCGGAAAGCTGTCCGCCCACCAGCAGTCGGCGGGGATTCCGGTGGGCAATGGCTCGATCGTCTCTTTCTGACTTGGCATGATCTTGTAGATCAGCGTGACTGCGTTCAGAGCGTCCGACGGTGCTTCCGGGGCATTCGGTTCATCAAAAAGGCTCCGGGGGTCGATGCCGTGCAGACTTTCGCAGCCAGCCGCGCTTGCCAGAACGCCGTCGGTTGCATCCACCCAGTAGCGGGCTCGGACGATTGAGCCATCGTTTAAGCGGACACGTTCGATCCGACCGTTATTAGAGAGGATTTCTGTAAAAACGGTGTTCAGGCGCAGCGCTACTTTGCCGGTTTCAGCCAGCATGGCTCGCTCAACGGTCTCCATGGCATCAGGAAGGAACGGCACACCATGCCAGTGATCGCGACACCACTCCTCGGTTTTTGGCTGTCCCGCCCCCGGATGTCGACGCAAGGTGTCGCGATAGGTTCGATCCGGGTCAATCAGGAATTCGCCGCCGGGGAAACTGACTTTATCAAGCTGGTTTGGCCAGTACCAGGCATCCTGCCAAATGAAGTGGCGGCCTGTCGAGTAGATGCCGACGCTATGCGGGAATCCGCGTTTGAGCCGCTGATAGACATCGAACGGGATGCCTGTGCCGCCGATCCCCATCTCCCAGCAGTTGACACCCCCATGAACCGCCGTCCCCCCAAACCTGCGGCTGCGTTCAATGATCAATACCTCGAGTCCCTGGCGGGCAGCGGCGAGGGCAGCACCAAAGCCCCCGCTACCGCCGCCCATGACGGCAAGGTCATATTCCCCCCTGTTCGTTCCGGCCACAGCGACACAAGCTCCTGAAGTGTTAAGGAAAACCTATCGAAAAAGCATCGGGAGTAACAGTAGCGTTTCAAAGGCAATTGGTCTAGTCGAAAACGTTGGGGGCTGCAATATTGATGCAACTCTAAAGGGCGTGATGGGGTCAATGTTCTTGCAAAGTTCCCCCCTTGCGGGTTCAGTGAGATGTAATGTAGGGAATTGCGAAATGCGCGAATCGAGCCAATTGTAGGTTGGGACCGTTGCGAAGCAACAGAGGCTGTCCGGAGGATAGCAGCGAAGCGGCAATCTGTCCCGACCAGGCTCGATTCGCTTGGGCGAGACGGATTCACGCCCTACGAAATCGGCATTTCGCAATTCCCTGTGAGATGTAATGCATAAGGAGTCTATTATGAAGATTTTTATCGGGAAAGGTCGGGGAGTAAAAGTGGCAGTTGTCGCAGTGCTTGGCTTGTTCGCGGTCAACTTGTGGTCGGTGGCGCAGGCCGAGGTCGCCGAGGACGGCATGCCGACGCGTCCGCTTGGGCAAACCGGCCATCATGTGACTCTGTTCGGTCTGGGCGGGCAGGCGACGATCGAGCGTCATGGTCAGGATGAAAGGGCGCACGAAATCATTAATCGGGCACTCGATCTCGGGGTCAACTACATCGACACCGCGCCGTCCTATGGCCGGGGGATCAGCGAAACCTATATCGGGCGTGTGATGAAGGATCGGCGGGACGAGGTTTTCCTCGCAACCAAAAGTCACGACTACAGCTACGCCGGAACCATGCGTCTGATCGAGCAGAGCCTGGAACGGCTGCAGACCGATAGAATAGACCTCTATCAGCATCACAATGTCGGCAACTTGCGCCAGCTTGAAAGGATAACGGCGGAGGATGGAGCCTTACGGGCCTTCCGCGAGCTGCGGGAGCGGGGGGTGGTTAAGCATATCGGGATCACCAGCCATTCGCCGCAGGTGCTCCTGCGTGCTCTGGAGCTGGACGTCTACGACTGCATGCTGATCACCCTGAACCCGGCTGGCTCCCATATGCGGGACCGCCGGTATCTGCACGAGTTTATGGAGAAGGCTCGCGAACAGGAGGTCGGGGTGATCGCCATGAAAGTGGTCAGCAAGGGGGCACTGCTGGGTGATAACGCGAACATGACGGAATTGCTGAGCTATGCCCTGAGCTTTCCCGTGGCGACCGCGATAGTCGGTATATCCGAGGTCTGGCAGGTTGATGACAATGTGCGGATAGCCAAGGGCTTCGAGCCGTTGTCGGAAGAGGCGAAGCGCGAACTGGAAGGTAGGTTTCGATAGGTCGCCTGATTGATCGGTGTGAATTAAGCCATGCGTCTTTCCGGCACAGGCAGGATGCCTGGGTTGCCGTCGGGACGGCGTACTTAGCTATTGAAAATACTTGTGTAACCACGAAAGATGAATGGAGGTTGCGTCAATGAAGATCTTGGCATGTGTTCTGTTGGTCAGTCTGACGGTTGCGCTGGGTATGTCGTCTGCCTTCGCCCAGGATGGGGCGGGTCAGAACGTTTTTCCCGGCCCGGCTCTCACCGATCTGTACAGAAGGATTGCGCCGAAGGAAATTGGCGAGAACCCGATTCGGCTGATCGGCGACGATTGGATGCTGATCACTGCGGGGACGCCTGATAATTTCAACAGTATGACTGCCAGTTGGGGCGGCTACGGGATGTGGAGAAGACCTATGGCCTTTATCCTGGTTCATCCGTCGCGCTACACCTATCAATTTTTGGAGCGGGAAGAGGTCTTCACTCTTTCGTTCTATGATCCGGCCATCCATCGTCAGGCTCTTCGGAATATCTTCGGCGGCACTTCGGGGCGCGATACCGACAAGGTTCAGGAGAGTGGCTTCACGCCGATCTCGACCAATCCCGGCATTGCCTATGCCGAGGCCAGGATGATTATTGTTTGCAGGAAGGGCTTCACTGCCGACACTGATTCGGAAGGCCGGGCCCACAAGCTCTTCTTCGGCGAAATTCTTTCGGTATGGGTCAGGAAGTAGGATGATGGGAAGTAGGAACCTTTAACCGCGAAAGTTGCGAATGGGGGGAGGTTTTTTTCAACCGCTTCGCTTGAGGGGGGAGAAGGAAGGCAGAGGGGACAAGGGGCGGGAACCACGAATGGACACAAATGGACACGAATGGGGCAGGGATAGCCACAAAAAACACAAAAAAGCACAAAAATGAGGCAGGGGGCTGCATTTTTTTTCAACCGCGAAATACGCAAAAGGACGCGAAAAGGGGCAAGGGGAGCGCTTTTAACAGAAGGTCGCTAAGAACGCGAAGGGGCACGCGGATTTTGCGGTGCGTCTTCAGCGCAATGAAGCGAAGTGGAATGTCAATCTGACTCGACCATTACAATTTGCTCGGCTTTGTTTTGCGGATTCGCTGGTTGGAACGGGCGAAGGCGAGATAGGAGCCGGCGTATTTCCAGAAACGCCGCCAACTGTCGGGCGAGCGCCAGATCATCGTGAGATAACCCCACAGTGTTCGCGGGCGCATGAAGTGGCGCCGATAGAACTTGGCGAACAATTGGTCCAACCGGGCGCGGGTCATGCCTTCGGGGATGAATACAAAGTTCATGCAGTCCATTTTTTCAAAGTTTTCCTCAAACTGGCCGAAGCGATGAATCTCCTGGTAGAGAGGGGAGCCGGGGAACGGTGTGAACTTGGCCAGGTTGACATCGTCGACGGGCAGAGAAAAGAGGTATTTCATGGTGTTTTGGAAGGTTTGTTCGTTTTCCCCGGGCAAACCGATCATCATCAGTGCCTTGGTGCGAATGCCGGCCCGCTTGATGTCGCGCACTTTTTCCGCCAGCATTTCCAGGTCGCTGTTTTGCCGATGCCTGGCCAGCAGTTCCGGGTCTCCGGTTTCGATGCCCAGGCTGACCATCCAGCAGCCGGCTGCTTTCATCAGCTTCAGCAGCGGCAAGTCGACATGTTCGGCTCTGACCGCGCAGTTGAAAGACACCCCCAAAGGTTGGTCCAGCATGAGGCGGCAAAATTTCTCGACCCTCTCTCTTTGCAGTGTGAACTGGTCATCGTAGAAGTTGACGTGGCGAATCCCCCAGCGCTGGTGCAGGTATTGCAGGTGCTGGTAGAGATATTCGGCCGAGTTGCAGCGGAAGGTGCGGCGAAAGACCGAGCGGTCGCAATAGCTGCACTGATAGGGGCAGCCTCGGCTGGCCACGCAACTGGCGTTGGGGGTGCGCGGGTAGTTGAAGAGCGGCAGAGTATAGGTGCCGGGGTAGCCGGGCAGCTTGTGGTAGGCGGGGAAGGGCAGGCTGTCAAGCTCCAGCAGTTTGGTTTGCAGCCCTGTGAAGACGGCCTGGCCACTGGTGTCGCGAAAGCAGAGCCCCTTGACCTCCGCCAGGTCCCGGCCCTCTCTTTGCACCAGTTCCAGCATAGGGGACTCGCCTTCGCCGACCACAATGAAATCGATGGCTGCTTCGTGGTTCAGAATTATCTTGCCCATGCCCGAAGCGTGGGGGCCGCCGATGACCGTTTTTATTTCGGGATTCACTGCCTTGACCAGCCGAGCGATGCGGACGGCGTCGGGGTAGGAGTGAGTGGTGCAGGTCAGTCCGACAAAGGCCGGGGGGCGTTCGTGCAGCAGAGCCTGAATGCGATGGTCGGGTCGGGGCATGGCGAAGCAGTCGACGATATCCACGTCAACACCATGTTTCTCCAGCCAGGCACCGACACTGGCGAGGCCGAGCGGGGGCATGGTGTTGGTCAATCGCAGAATATCTCTTTCGCTCTCCTGGGCGGCGTATCCCAGGGGATGGATCAACAGCACCCGCTGATCGATGGTTTGGTATTTCGGCATGTTCATTGCCTGCATCGGGAAGGCTTATTCAACATAGATCAAATCGCGGATTCGGCGCAGCCGTACTGGTCCGATGCCCCGTACGCGGCGTAGCTGGTCAACGGTATCAAATGGACGGCTTTCAACGATTCTTCGGGCCAGAACCGACCCGATTCCGGGCAGTAATTGCAAGTCTGCCTCCGTGGCCTGGTTGACATTGATGGCGATGCATGACCATGGTCCTTCCCCGGGCATTTTCAACGGCTCGGCTCGCTGCCACCCGACCTCTGTTTCCAGTTCAATTTCGAGCAGAATAGGCTGATGATCGCTGACCCGGTAGCCTTGAAAAACCTGTGGTTTGCCTTGGATTCCGGTTTCACAGGCCAGGAAATGATCGATTCCACGCAGGCCCAGTGGCAGCAGGCCGCCCTCCTTCAAGATGGCGAAGGTGCGCTCACCCCGGACCAGCGGGCGCGGGTAGGTGGTGTTGAAGTCGCCGCCGACCACGATGCCGGCGAGCGGGGGGTTCCAGTCCTGCCCGCGCAGCCATTGCAGATGTTCTACCAGTTGCCGGGCCGAGGTTTCGCGCAGAGCGGCGTTGGCCTCCTCCTCATCCTCTTCTTCCGCCTGAAAGTTTGATTTCTTGTGTACGGTGTAAACGGCCAGAGACTGTGCGCCCGGCAGGTTTATCACGGCCAAAGCAAAACCGCGCGGCTGAAAGTACTCCTGGTGCGGCGCCCACCTCTGGGTCCAGGCCGCCACGGCCTCGAATCGAGCGGCAACCACCAGCTCCTGCTGGAACCCGAATTCACTCATCGTATGCAGTTGAAAATCCGGTAGAACCGCAAGCAGTTCATGTATGGCGTCCCGGCAACGCACCTCCTGCAATAGAAGGATGTCAGGATTCACCTCGACCAGCAGATGCTGCACCTGACAAAGATGAATCTCCGCCGCCAGCGGCGAAGGCTCCGGGGAGCGCCCTGGAAACCATTCGGCGTTGAGCGACAAAATTCGCAGTTTCCCGGCCGCGGCGTACGGGCCAGTGAAAAGGCTCAGAAGAATACCGACGGCAGCGAATAAAGAGAGGAGTTTGGGTAAATGCATGATTATGTGTATATCGTACGGGTTTGCCTTGTCATGCGGCCTAGCCTGATTAATTCACGAGCCATCTACTGCGAGTTGCCATTGCCCGCAATCTCAACAACTTGCAACCGACACCGATCTTTGCCGTACGTCCAGTACGCCGCGACCGGTTTACGGCCGCAAGCTGTTGATCTCACGCACACTGGCACCTCTCGCTACGAAGTTCATGAATTAATCAGGCTAGGCTGAATAATCGCGTTTCGGGCATTTGTCCGGTTGGCCGGAATCGGTGAAAAAAAGAGGTGTCTGCCCTATAGTTCGTTTTTTACTGGAAACGACAGACAAAAGGAACAGACACCATGAGGGTTAAAGTATCGCCAAGTAGTCCGGAATGCCAGTTCCGCCATCTGAAAATCGCAATTCGTCTGCGACAGGCGGCGAGCGGTCGGATTTCATGCCGGTTG
>SLNM01000050.1 GCA_007133055.1 Lentisphaeria bacterium | reverse complement strand
CTTTGCTTGAACAGGTCGGGAGCAAACTGGAACCAGCCGAACCAACTCCGCCGCCGCCCGCCGCCGAAGAGGCTGATAAAAGGTTGCGGATTGACTATTTCGCCCTGAGCGATGTAAGGCTGCGATTCCATTCTCCAGCGTTTGCCGGGGGCTCTGAAGAGATCATTGTTCCCTCGGTCGAGCTGCGCGCCCTGACCCTGCCCGGCGAGGCTGGTCAGCAGGCGGTGCTCGAAGCCGTGTTCGAAACCATAGCCGGCATCGCCGAGCAACCGTCCTTTGGCCGGATCGCCGCCGCTGTCGGCGGCGCCGAAATGGAACAGATCACCGGCACCCCGGTAGCCATAGGCGAGATTCAGCTCGACCCGCGAGCCGGACGGTTGATTGTCAGGAATACCACCATTGGCAATCCTCCCGGCTATCGCACTGCCGAAGCCTTTTTACTGGCGGAATTCCGCCTGGAAATCGATCCTGAGAGTATATTCGACGACCCGCTGGTGATCCGCCAAATCGTCATCGACCAACCTCTGGTTTCCTACGAGGCAAGAACCAGTAATGTTCTGCAAAGCAATGTAATGGATATACTGACCAGAATTCGAGAGCAAGTTGCGAAGGATGAACCGGAACCGGAAAAGGAGGCGATCGGACCAACCGTGCATGTTGATCGGTTCGCCTTCCAAAACGCCCGCGTAAATTTTAGTGCCGGCGCTTTGATCGAACAGACTATTAGCCTGCCGATGCCCGATCTTGAGCTTGTCGACCTGGGCAAGGAGGACGGCACCAGCCCCGCTGTGCAGATCATCGACGGCCTGATCCGGGCCTTCGTCCGACTGGTAACCCGGTCTCCCGGTGTGCTCGGCAGTCAAACCAGCGTCAGTACCAGCGCCAGGGAGAAGAATGAGAGCACAGTGGTCAGAACCACGACATCGCCGGCCAACTGTTCGTCGGCCCCCAGTTGCTGGGCCATGACGTAACTGGTTATGGCGGTCGGGCAGGCAAGAAAAATCAGCGCCATCCGCAGCTCACCCGGCGGCAGCCCGAAGAGACGTCCGAAAAGGTATCCCAGGGCGGGAGCCAATCCGATCTTGAGGAGCGAGGCGATGACGGTCGGCCACTTGTCGCGGACAGGTTGGTCTTTCGATCGAACCAGCGAGGCGCCGATGGCCAGCAAAGCCAGCGGCAGCGCCATTTGACTTAATGGTTCGAGAGTGCGCATCAGAAAGACCGGCATGTCGAGGCCGGTCCATGCCACCAGCAAACCGAGCAGGCATGCAATCAGCAAAGGATTCCGCAGCACCCTGCCGGCCAGGGCGAGGGCGCTGACAGACGGAGGGCCAGACTTGCCATCCGGCCTGCCAAACCGAGTCAGCAGCAGGACTGCAACGATGTTGTAAACGGGTACGCTCGGAGCCAGGACCAGCATGGCGGTGGTTTCAACCCCGCTGCCGGCCAGACCATCGCTGGTCAGGCTGTAGATTATCACCGGCAGCCCGATGTAGGCGAGATTGCCGCGCATGGCACCTTGAATGAAGGCGCCGCGACCCGGATCTTCGAGATGCAAGTGCGAGGTCAGGACGAAGGCGACTGCGGTAACCACCGCCGTCGCCGCCAGCACCACCCAGAGGATGCGCAGTGCCGGACCGCCCTCGAGGGGCGAAGTGGCAATCCGGGAAAAAAGCAGAGCCGGCAGCCCCACATAAAAGGCCAGTCGGTTGAGCTGGGTGAAAAACTCGGCAGGCAGAAAACCACAGCCCCGCAGTGCTCTGCCCACCCCAAGCACCAGAAAAATCGGCAGCAGTGAGCTGATGATGACACTGTACATTACTTGAACTTTTTAGTTTTTTCCTGGAACGCCCGGCAGCGCGGATAGTTGGACTCGTCGCACAGTTCCGCCAACTCCTTGATCTTTTCCTTCTGCCGGGTGTGCAGCCGGGTCGGAATCTCCACCTGAATCTTCACGTGCTGGTCGCCGCGGCCGCGGCCGCGCAGCGAGGGAACCCCCTTGCCGCGCAGTCGGAAGACTGCATTGTTCTGGGTTCCGGCCGGAATCTTCAGTTTGCCCCGGCCGCCGATGGTGGGCACGGAAACCGTGCCGCCAAGCGCCGCCACATCAAAGGGAACAGGCGCCTCACAATAAATATCGTCGCCGTCGCGCCGGAAAACTTCATGCGGCCGCACATGCATGATCACATAAAGGTCGCCGGGCGGCCCGCCGCGCAGGCCGGCCTCGCCTTCGCCGCCCACCCGCAGCCGGGAGCCGGTGTCTACCCCTACCGGGACATGAACCTGAATGGTTTTGCGCTTGCGCACCTTGCCCGATCCCCGGCATGACGAGCAGGGTTCGCTGATCGTCTGACCTTGACCCTGGCAATAGGGACACTGTTGACGAACACTGAAGAAACCCTGGTTCATAGTGATCTGACCGGCGCCACCGCAATGCTGGCAGGTGGTCGGCTTGGTGCCGGGCTTGGCGCCGCTGCCCTGGCAGGTGTCGCAGGAGACCGGCCGGGTCAGCTCGATCTTCTTGTCCGCCCCGAAAACGGCATCCTCGAAATCAATCTCCATTTCGTAGACAATATCCCTGCCGGCGGCCGGACCGCCCCGCGAGGCGCGTCCCCGACCCTGGGCGCCGCCGAAAATGCCGTCGAAGATACCACCGCCGCCACCGCCGAACACTTCGCTGAAAATAT
>SLNM01000311.1 GCA_007133055.1 Lentisphaeria bacterium | reverse complement strand
TCAGGCGTTGCACCTATGACTGACGGATTACGCGCAGGGGCTGCATTCGCTCTCGTCAACCGTATCTGTCTTGTAATTGTTCAGTTGGATATTGTGATGATTGCCATGGCTGTGGTTTGCTTTAATTGATTGCCTTTTCATATTGCCTTGCGCCTGATTCCGTGAAAGGCCAGCGGCGCCGTAGTCGCAAGGCGACAAGACGAAGCTGTGGCATTACAATATTTTTCGCCAATTTTATCACGGATTCAGGTTGCGATTAGTCGCACGCCTGTACCGCCGCCAAAATTGCACGGATTCAGAGAAAGGGAATTTTTAATGCCGATACTATTTAATTGGGCTCAGCTTGCAGAGATAACCCGGGGCCAGTGGCGGGGTGCTCCCCTGCCCTCGGACATGGCCGGGGTGGAAAGAATAACCGACGACAGCCGCCAGGTCCGACCGGGCGATCTGTTTGTGGCCATTGCCGGACACCTGCGGGACGGGCATTCATTTGTCGAGTCGGCCTGCCAGGCAGGAGCGACCGCCGCCTGTGTCAGCAAGCGCCGCCGGGAAGCGAAAGGCTCGAATATCCCCCTGCTTTGCGTTGACAATACTTTGAACGCCTTCCACGAACTGGCCCGGGCCCATCGCCGTCGATTCCCCGGTCTTGATGTAGTCGGCATCACCGGCAGCAGCGGCAAGACCAGTGTCCGCTGCATGCTCAGCGCCATTGTCGAACATGCCTGGCCGGAGCAGACGCTCAGCACACTCGGCAATACCAACAACCACTTCGGAGTACCCCGCAACCTGCTGCGCCTGCAACCGCGGCATCGGGTGGCGGTCCTGGAAATCGGCAGCAACCAGCCGGGTGAAATCGCCCAGCTCACCCGCCTGATTCGACCGCGTATCGGACTGATCACCAATATTGGCGCCGCTCACCTGGAGAATTTCGGCGGCACTCTTGGAGTCGTAATGGAAAAAGGCTGCCTGCTGACTGGTTTGCAGGGGCACAGTGTGGCGGTGATTCCGGAGCAGACCGAGCACATTGAAATCCTCCGCCAAATCATCGGGGACCGTCCGTTCCTAACCTTCGGCGCCAGTCCGCAGGCCGACGTGCAGGCGGTTTATCATGGCTGCGACCGAAACCTCTGCCGCCTCACCCTCAAGTGGCGCCAGTCGGGTGCGGTCAGAGATTTGAACTGGCACATTGGCGGCAGCCACCAGGCTCTCAATGCCGCCGCCGCCGCCGCCGCCGCCACCGCCCTGGAAATAGAGCCGGACACCATTGTCGAGGGACTGACCAAAACCATCTTCCCCGGGTTGCGCATGGAAATTCTAAAAAGCAGCGGCATCAATTGGGTCAACGACGCCTATAACGCCAACCCGGACAGCATGCGCTCCGGCCTGGAATGGTTTTTCGAGCTGACCGCCGGGATCGATTCGGAATCCTGCTTCCTTGTTTTAGGCGACATGCTTGAGCTTGGTGAAGATGCGCCGGAACGGCACCGTGAATTGCTGGACTGGGTGAAAAGTCTGTATCCCGCCGACCATATTCTGCCCACCGGCCCGCTCATGCAGGAGGCGGCCAGACAGTGTGGCCTTGACGGCTTCGCCGATGTCGAGGAGTGCCTCGCCGCTCTGCGCCGGATGGCCAACCCCGGCGCCTGGGTATTCCTCAAGGGCTCACGCTCGGTCGGCCTGGAAAGAGTCGTTTTCCAGCCCGAATTTCCGTGAAATTCGGGCTAGAGCAAGGATTGCGGGTCTACATCGACGTGGATTTCGACTCGTTTTTCGGGTTTGTTGCGGGCCAGCATTTTTCGCAGCAGCCTGCTCAGCCTGACGATTCGGGTTGCCCGCAGCACCAACTGATAGCGGTACTTGCCGCGCATCCTGGCCACCGGCGCCGGCGAGGGTCCGGCCATTTCCACATCCGGCTCCAGCTCCGGCCGCAGGCGACGGGCGAACTGGTCGCCGGCACGAAAGGCCAGGGTCTCATTCTCGGACCTGAAATGGACAATGACCATGTGTGTCCACGGCGGATAGAGCAGTCCCTGGCGCGCCTCCAGCTCCTGGCATAGAAACGGTTCGGCCTGATGGCTGACCGCCGCCTGCAGAGCCGGATGAAAGGGGGTGTAGCTTTGCACCACCACCCGGCCGGGAACATCCCCGCGCCCGGCCCGGCCGGAAACCTGGGTGAGCAACTGAAAAGTGCGTTCGCCGGCGCGGAAATCCGGTATGTACAGACCGAGATCGGCGAAGATAATGCCGACCAGGGTTACGTTCGGAAAATGCAACCCCTTGGCAATCATCTGGGTGCCCAGCAAAATCTGAATCCGACCGCAGCGAAAGTCGTCGAGCACATTTTTATAGGAATGCTTCGCGGTCATGGTGTCGGAGTCCATGCGAACGATCTTTGCCCGGCGAAAAAGAGCCCGGGCCGCCGCCTCCACCTTTTCCGTGCCCAGTCCGGTATAACGGATGTCCGGATCCCGGCACTCCGGACAGACCGTCGGCGCCTTCACCACTTCGCCGCACAAATGACAGATCAACTGCTGCTGGCCACGATGATAGGTGAAGCTGACGCTGCAATTATCGCAGGTGGCGACGCGACCGCACTTGATGCACATCATCTGGGTGGCGTAGCCGCGGCGGTTGAGAAAAAGAATAGTCTGCTCGCCCGCCTCCAGTCGCTGCCGGATCAAGGTTTCCAGAC
>SLNM01000005.1 GCA_007133055.1 Lentisphaeria bacterium | reverse complement strand
GGCGAGAATGATGAAAAGAGGCGGGCTCGGTTATCGTCAGCCCACCCCTGACACCTTTCCACCGCTTGACCGGGTCATCAAGATGATCCTCGCCTGTCGCGCAGTACCGACCAGTGCCTGGCTCGATGGCGGCAGCGCAGGCGAAAGCGACCCCAAAACACAGCTTGAATGCCTGATGGAAAAGGGTGTGGCCGCAGTCAACATTATCCCCGACCGCAACTGGAACTACGCTGACGCCCGGGTCAGAGAACAAAAGGTCAGAGAGCTGCATCGCTACACGGCGATTGCCGACCAACTGGAGCTGCCGATCATGGTCGGCACAGAAATGAACAAGGCAGGACAGCGCTTTGTCGATGATTTCAAGGCGGACCCCATGCAGGCGGTGGCTCCCTCCTTCCTGCGCGGGGCGCAAATCATGATCGGACACACCCGCCTTTTACGCTATGCCGACTTCTCCTATGTCGATCAGAAAGCGCTTGATGAATTCCCGGACCGTCGTCGGCGAAACGACTTTTTCGCCGCCGTCGGAGCACTGCCGCCACCGGAAAAACAGACACGTGACAATCTCGAGGAGCTTGAACCGGATCAAGCCTACGCTTTGCTGCATGATGCCGCCTCGGCGGGTCAGTGGAACCGATAGACAACCAACGGAATAAACAGGAGCAACCATCATGAAAGTCAGCGATGTACTACGGGAGAAAGGAAGAAAAGTCTATACCGTGTCTGCGGACGCACCTCTGGCCGAGGCTCTGTCTCGGATGACGCGCCACCATATAGGAGCGCTTGTGGTGACCAGTCCGGAAAATCCGATCGAGGGAGTGATTACCGAGCGCGATCTTCTCCGTCATCTCGAGCGCAGCGGCGGCAGCCTGGGACAGGGTCTCGTCCGAGACTTGATGACTCCGCGCAGCCGGCTTGTGGTGGCCACCGAGGAGGACGATCTCGAATACGCAATGAGCGCCATGACCAGCAACCGGGTTCGCCACCTGCCCATTGTCGGCCGGGACAAGCTATGCGGGATGCTCTCGATCGGGGACTTGGTGAAGTCCCAGTTGACCGACCAGCAGCATGAGAATAAAATGCTGCAGGACTATATTGCAGGACAATATCCGGCCTAGCCTGAATAATTCATGAGCCATCTGCTGCGAGGCGCCATTGCACACAATCTCAACAGCTTGCAGCCGACACCCCATTCTGTCCCATCTTACAAACTTTTTACATTTTTATTGCCTTTTCCTGACAACTTTCCCTGGTTTCAGGCGACTTTAACAGTATCGACCACCCGCATTGGTTTCGGGCGGGTCAGAATGCAATTTTGAACTGAATCAGGGAGAAAGAACAATGCAGACAAGAGCGAGTGCGAGTGGAGCGAATGCGAAGAGCTGGCTGAGGATGCTTGCCGCCGTGGCATGTTTCTTTGCCATGCCGGCGCGTGGCATGAGTTTAACCGTGGAGCTGGATCGCGGAGTAATGCCGACCGGCGGCACACAGACGGCGGTAATCAAGATCAGTCTGACCCCGCCGGAGTTGGCCGAGCCGGCCGCCCGGCCGCCGGTTAATCTGGCTGTGGTGCTTGACCGTTCCGGATCGATGCAGGGCGAACGCATTCGTCAGGCTCGGGCGGCGGCTCTGGAGGCTTTGCGCCGGCTTGACCGGCGGGATGTGTTTTCGCTGATTGGCTACGACAGCGGGGTGGAAACGCTGATCCCGGCCCAGCCTCCAACCAATCTGGCTGGCATGGAGGAAATCATAAACTCGATTCAGGCGGGCGGCATGACCGCTCTGTTCAGCGGTGTCAGCCAGGGCGCGGCCGAGCTGCGCCGCTATTTCGAAGGCGAGTATGTGCATCGGATTATCCTTCTCTCGGACGGCATTGCCAATGTTGGCCCCTCGACCCCCCACGAACTCGGCCGCCTCGGCGCCTCGCTGGCCAAGGAGAACATCGCCGTGTCCACAGTGGGATTGGGACTGGGGTTTAACGAGGACCTGATGACGCGCCTGGCCCAGACCAGTGGCGGCAACGCCTATTTTGTCGAAGCCAGCCAGGACCTGCCGCGCATTTTCGCCCAGGAGCTGGGGGATGTTCTAAATGTCGCGGCTCGCCGGGTGGTGTTGAGGGTTGAGTTTGTCAATGGCGCCCGTCCTTTGCGGATACTGGGGCGCGAAGGAAGGATTGACCGGCGGGAAGTTGAAATACCCCTGAACCAGTTGTACGGTGGGTTGGAGCGCTTTGTGCTGGTCGAAATCGAGATGCCCGAAGTCAACCGCCCGGGGCAGAGACTGGAAGTGGCGAGAGCCCGCTGCGATTACGAGGACATGATCGAGCAGCGGCAGCAGACCGTGCATGGTTCGGTAAGTGTCGAGTTCTCAGACGATGCCGACAGAGTGCGCCGGTCGGTCAATCACGAGCTGAATCGACAGTGGGCTTTGAACAGCATTGCCATCGTCCAGGAGGAGGCAGTGGAAATGCTGGACCGAGGTGAAATGCCAGCCGCCCAGTATAATTTCCGGCAAAGCGCGGAAGCGGTGCGGGAACGTGGCCGGCGGCTGGGGGTCAATCTTGACCGTGAGGCCGAGCAGATGGAAGCGCAGGCCGACCGGTTGGAGCAGGAAGGCTATGACAGCCGGGCCCGCAAGCAGCTCCGAACCGAAAGCTATCAGTGGTTATATCAGAATCGTTAGCCTGCTTAATT
>SLNM01000033.1 GCA_007133055.1 Lentisphaeria bacterium | reverse complement strand
TCCGGCTGCGCCGCCGGATTGGCTATGCCATTCAGCATATTGGTCTGTTCCCGCACATGACGGTCGGCGAGAACGTTGGCCTGGTGCCCCGGCTGCTGGGATGGAGCGCGAACAAAATTCGGGAGCGGGTCGACAGCCTGCTGGGAATGACCGGATTGGTCCCCGAAGATTATCGGGACCGTTTCCCGCACCAGCTTAGCGGGGGTCAGAAACAAAGAGTGGGAGTGGCGCGATGCCTGGCCGCCGACCCGCCGATTATTCTGATGGATGAACCGTTCGGCGCTCTCGACCCGATCACCCGCGAGCAGCTACAAAATGAATTTATCGCCCTCGAAACGGAAATCCGGAAAACCATCATCTTTGTCACTCACGACATTTTCGAGGCGGTCAGGATGGGCGACCGCATCGCCTTGCTGGACAATGGAGTGCTGCAGCAACTGGCGACCCCGGCCGAGTTGGTCGAGAACCCGGCCAACCAGTTTGTTGACAGCTTTCTCGGTCAGCATCGCTTCCAACTGGCTCTGCTGACCCGCACCGTGCAGTCGATTGTCAGTGAGGCGGTTCACCGGCAATCCCCGGAGGGCGCGACCGAAACCGCGGGCGATGATCAAAAACTGTCGACCCGGGCCAGCCTGACCGACGCCCTGGACCTGTTCAAGCGCAGCGGTCGTCGGCAGGTCTCCGTATATGACCGGGATAGGTACGTGGGACAGTTGCGCAAACAAGATTTGACCGCGGCCATCGGACGCGTCATCGGCTGAGGAGCAGCATACAATGCAGGCAGTCAGGGAATTTTTACAGCAGCACGCCGCGATGATGCTTTTGCGCAGCCGTGAGCATTTGACCCTGACTGTGCTCGCCATGGTGGTGGCGGTGGCGCTGGCGGTGCCGCTGGGGGTGTTTCTCAGCCGCTGCCGGCAAAGCTGGGTGGTTTCCGGGGTGATGGGCGTGGTCAACGTGATTCAGCCCATCCCATCTCTGGCCACTGTGGCTCTGACGGTGGTGGTGTTCTTTTACATCATCGATTTCACCGGCACCACCCTGCTGCGCAGCATTGGCATGCAACCGGCATTGGTCGCCCTGGTGGCCTATGCGTTGCTGCCGATACTGCGCAATACCTACACCGGACTTCGGCAGGTGGACGCGGCGGTGATCGAGGTGGCGGTCGGCATGGGCATGACCAGACGGCAAATCCTGTTCTCCGTGCAACTGCCGCTGGCCCTGCCTTTTATCATGGCCGGCATCAGAATTTCCACGGTCTGGACAATTGGCGTCGCCACCCTGGTTTCTCTGGTCGGCGCCGGCGGCCTCGGAGACCCGATCTTCCGGGGACTGGCCAATTATCGCATGGACCTGGTCCTGGCCGGCGCGCTGCCGGCAGCTCTGCTGGCGCTGCTGCTGGATACGCTGCTGGCGCGACTGGAACAGTGGCTGACCCCGGAGGGACTGCGGGACGGCCAGAGTGATTGATTCTGGCCAGGAAATCGTGCAACCCTGTAGACATTAACGAAATACACGAACCGAGATGATCGTAGGTCGACTATCCGAGTCGACCATGCGAATCGAGCTTGGTCGACTCGGATAGTCGACCTACAAAATTCACTTTTCGCAATTCCCTGCAAACCCCAACCAAGGAGAAAAGAGAAAATGAGTAATCGAGCAAAGCTAACCATTGTTGTTGTCGCCGTTCTACTGCTGATTCTGGCTCTGGGTCTGCCGCAACTGCTCTCCCCGCCGCGGGCGGAGGACCTGACGGCCGGCTTTAACGCGGAATTTCTGACCCGCCCCGATGGCTACCCCGGCCTGGTCGAGGCATACGACCTGCAATTCTCCCGGTCGCCCAGGCAGATGGATACCGGGCTGATGTACCGGGCCTGCGCCGACGGCGTGGTGGATGTCATTTCCGGGTTCGCCACCGATGGGCGTATCGAGGCATATGACCTGGTCACTCTGGAGGATGACAAAAATTTCTTCCCCCCGTATTATGCGGCGCCACTGGTGCGCACTGAAACTTTGGAAAGACATCCGCAGCTGGAACAAGTGCTGAACTCGCTGGCCGGAGTTCTCGATGACGCAAGGATGCGGCGCTTGAACCTGCAGGCCGACCGGGACCAGGAGCCGCGGCCGCCGGAGGACGTCGCCTTCGATTTTCTCCTGGAACAAGGCTTGATCGAGGCCGAAGCGGACAAAGGCGATGGCTCGGCCGGGCGCGTCTCGGTCGGGGGCAAGGACTTCACCGAACAAAATATCCTGGGCGAGATTCTGGCGCAGTTGATCGAGTACAACACTGACTTGGAGGTCGTGCGCCGCCTCTACCTCGGAGGCACGATGATCTGTTTCAACGCCCTGCGAGCAGGCGACTTGGACATGTACGTGGAATACACCGGCACCGGCCTGGTCAATATTCTCCAGCAGGAGGTGGTCAGCGATCCCGATAAAGTGTACGAAACGGTCAGTCGCCAGTTCGCGGAGCAATACAACCTGACTTGGATGCAGCCGATGGGCTTCAATAACACTTACGCCCTGACGATGCGCCGGCAAACAGCCCGCGAGCTGGGGCTGGCAACCATTTCAGACCTGGCCGAGGCTCTGCGCGGGGAGTAGATCAATATGCTCGAGTCCTTTGTTTCATTTTTGGCGATCCTCAATCCGTTCGCCCTGTGCCTGTACGTGGCGCCGGTGATGGTTGATCTCGGGC
>SLNM01000027.1 GCA_007133055.1 Lentisphaeria bacterium | reverse complement strand
GGAGCACTCTTTCTTTCATTGCGTCTCCGGATGTCTTTGTGCAGATGTCATCACTTCCTCCAAATCCTGCCACTCTTTACATAATATTATCCTTTTGCGCAATTCCTTTGCACCGGGGAGGCCGCGCATCATCCTGGGAAGCAGGGACCTGAGCTTGAGTACAGCCCGTGTGGTGGAATACCTGCGGTAAACATCTATCGCCTCCCGGCACAGCCGTAAAACAAAATCCCGGTTGCTGGGCAGGTCCCGGCGCCCCTGAAGCAGATGCTGGTAACGCATTCCCACAGCAGGATCCATGAGAGCACCCCTGGCAAACATGACAGTATCCACCCCGGTGGACTGGACACATTGCAGTGCATCCCGGGCGGTGAACAAATTGCCGCTCAGCCATACCTGATCGCCGGCCTGCAACTCCCGCATCATTTCTTCCGAAAAAGGTGCTTTCAAACTACGGCGGCCGCTTCGCTCGGCGGTCGCCGATGTGCTTGGAGAGGAACGAATGTGCATCATTGTTGCTCAGGCTCGGCGAGGGGTTCGAAGTGATAAATCATCTCGTCTTCGCGGCACCAGCCAAGCTTTTCACGGGCGACTCGCTCGACCGTGGCCGGGTCGTGTATAAGCGCCTGCACCTGCTGACGCAGCTGATGTGTTTGCAGCTCCTGCCGGAGAACCTCCTGTCGCAAATGCTGTGCTTCGGTACGAGCGTTCTTGTATTCCGTGTAGGCGGGAATGAGAATGACAAAGGACGCAGCGATGACCAGCACTAGAATCATCGTGAATAAATAGTCGGTCCATTTCATAGTTCGCCTCCGCATTTTTGATGCATTGTTCAGGCAGGCCAGATTTCATTCAAGGTCTACTGTAAGATAACCCATAGATTGCGATGTCGCAAGATTAGTCTGCCATGCACGGTGCGGGCAATCAGCAGGTGCAGCTCAACCGCGTCGCCCGGAGCATAGTCGCGCAGAACGTTGTCCAGCTCGCTTTTATTCTGCACGGATATGTCTCCGACTTTGCGAATGATGTCTCCGCGCTGCAGGTCTGTGTTGGCGGCGGAACCGTCGGCCACCACTTCGCTGATGACCACACCGGTTACTGTTTCCGGTATTTGCAGGGCGGTCTTGAGAGTGGGGGACAGCTCCTGCACCCGCAGGCCCAGGCGCTGGGCAATCAGTTGTTCCATGGACATCTCAGTGATTTCGAAGACAATGCTTGTTTCGTCTTCCAGGCCAAGACGCACTCGGTCGCCGGGTCGCAAAGACCAGAGCTGACGGCTGAGATCAAGGCTCCGGGAGACCGGGTGCCCGTTGATCGCAGTAATCTTGTCGCCCTCCCGCAAGCCGGCGGCGGCGGCCGGACCAGTCTCCTCGATCCGCGCCACCACTACTCTCCAGTTACCGTCCTCGTTCTGTTGATTGGCCGGAATGAATCCGCTGGAGCCGGTCGAGAAATAGTCGGGCCTGAGCCAGGCGGCCAAAACTTCCTCGATACGTCGCACCGGAATGGCGAAGCCGATGCCCTCGGCTCCGGCTCGAATAGCCAGATTCAGACCGATCAGCATGCCGTCCAGGTTGATCAATGGTCCGCCGCTGTTGCCCGGGTTGATGGCGGCGTCGGTTTGCAGGATGTCGTCAAATTCCACGTCCCCCTGTCGCCAGTGGCGGTTGCGGGCGCTGAGCACGCCGGAGGTTACACTGCTGGCCAGGCCAAAGGGGTTGCCGACGGCCACTACGGTTTCGCCCAGCAGAAGGTCCTCCGGCCAGGCGAACTCGACTGTCGGCAACGATATCGCCTCGCCTTCATTGGGCGGCAGCAGCCTGAGCAGCGCCAGGTCGTTGTCCCGGTTGTAGGCCACCAGACGGGCGCGGAATAAAGTGCCGTCATGCAGGCGGACTTGGATATTGGAGGCGCGCCGAATAACGTGCAGGTTGGTCAGCACCAATCCCGCCTCCGCCAGCACCACCCCGCTGCCCAGGGGAACCGACTCGCGAAAGTAGCGCTGCGGACGAGTCTCGAAGAACCCCTCGAAAAATGGCTCGAACGGGTCCGACACCCGGACAATGCGCTCGGTCGATATATTGACCACGGCGGGTATTACCTGATGTACCGCCCGCACCAGCGGGGTCGCCCGCCGACTGGTTTCGGACAGGTCGTCAAGCACACTGCCAAAAGACCAGCCGGACAGCATTGCCATGGCGGCGAACAGTCGGAAGATGCATTTGCCCAGCCCTGTTTTCATCGATCCTCCCGAGCTTGCAGGACACTGTTTCCCCTTCGCGCCAGTAAGATAAGCCGCCAATCATAATTGTCGAACCGCGGATAAGGTCGGTGGTAATGCGACAGCGAAGGATGGAGAGTAGCCGGATCTGATGCCGGTTGACGATTACGGACGATGTTGTTTACATGCTGAGCGAATTCTGGCAGGGCGGTTGGGGTCCAAGGGCAAATCAATGCCCTGCCACTTCCATTTCCCGATCGACATAGGCCACGCGCAATAAATTCGGTGGTCTCGAATCGCTACAAAGGCGGCTTTGTTAAGCAGGCTGATCCGAGGCAGCGGAGACAACATGTGATTGATCGAGGACAATCCGTCTGATACACGGCATTCGAAATCGCCGCCGTCCCCATGCAGTGCTTCCTCTCGTTTCAGAAAATTGTTTATCTCCATCGCCGACACCCCCATATTTCAAAAAGTTTCTT
>SLNM01000289.1 GCA_007133055.1 Lentisphaeria bacterium | reverse complement strand
TGCTGCTGCCGCCGGACATCACCCGCGCCCACTGCGGGGCGGGCTGGATGACCGAACGGCTTTACCACCAATTCAGCCGACTGGGGGCGGAGGTTCTGGTCATCCCCACGCTCGGACAGCACCTGCCGCACACAGAAGAGCAGAATCAATGGATGTTCGGCTCCATCCCGGAGGAAAAAATCCTGGCGCACGACTGGCGCGGGGACGCCCTGCCGCTGGGAGCCATTCCCGCCGACTATGTACGGACCATTACCGACGGCAAAGCGTGGTGGGAAATCCCGGTCGAAGTCAATCGCCGCCTGTTCGAGCAGTCCTGGGACCTGATCCTCAATATCGGCCACGTGGTGCCGCACGAGGTCCTGGGCTTCGCCAACCACAATAAAAATTATTTCATCGGCCTTGGCGGCAAAAACATGATCTGTGCCTCACACATGGCCGCCGCCTGCTGCGGCATCGAAAACAATCTTGGCAGTCTGACCACCCCCCTGCGTCATTGCTACAACAAGGCGGAGTCGGAATTCCTCTCCGATCTGCCCGACGCCTATATCCAACTGACCATGGCCTATAATCCCGAAGGCCGCCTGGTCCATACCGGTTTCTACTGCGGTGACGACGTGGACACCTACCTGCTGGCGGCCAAGCAGTCAACGGCGGAAAACATCACGGTTGTGCCGCCGCTGAAAAAAGTGGTGGCGGTCATGCAGGGCGACGAATTCTTCAGCACCTGGGTGGCCAACAAGGCCATTTACCGAACCCGCAAGGCGATGGCCGACAACGGCGAGCTGATCATCATCGCACCCGGACTCAAGCGGTTCGGAGAGCAGGACGAGGTCGACAGCATCATCCGACGCTACGGCTATGCCGGCACGGAAAATATCATGCGCCTGTGGCAGGAGAAAGAGGAGCTGCAAGACCTGACCCACGCCACCGCCCACCTGATCCACGGTTCCTCGGAGGGACGCTTCAAAATCACCTACGCACCCGGGCATTTGACGCAGCAGGAGATTGAATCGGTGAACTTCGGCTACCTCGACTACCAGGAGGCGCTGGCCAAATACCCGCCCGAGCAACTGAAGAACGGCATCAACCAAATGCCTGACGGAGAGGAAATCTACTTCATCAGCACCCCGTCCGCCGGCTTGTGGACCACCGCCGATAAAATGTAGCCTGGACTGGCGGCATGTCTTGTCCTGAAATTGATAGATGGATTAAGGTGAAGATCAGGGCAAAAGTCAACAGTTCCGCATAATCGTAATCCGCAGGCGCCGTCCGGCTTCCTCTTTCGACTCAAAAAAAATGGCGACCCCAAGGGGACTCGAACCCCTGTTGCCGGGATGAAAACCCGGTGTCCTAGGCCTCTAGACGATGGGGTCGCAGAAGCAAGAGCGGGTTAATTTACCGCCGGTTTTTATGTTTGCAACCACAAAGGATTAATCATGCCTCACATCCCGAAGTATTGGCAAGTATCAACCAATAGCAAAGCCGAACCCCGTGCCGAGGTCCGACTCGGCGCAGCCCGCTTCACTGTTCTCTTCGACCGCCTGATTAGAATGGAGCACGCGCCAGACCAAATGTTCGAAGACCGCCCCAGCCTGGCTTTCTGGCATCGGCAAACCGATCCTCCGCAATTCTCCGTCAAATACCCGGAAAATGATCGGATGACGATCGAGACCGCGGCGCTTAAACTGCATTACCGGGAGACCCGCCTCGGCTTCACCCCGGAAACTCTCGAAATAGAAATCAAGGAGTCGGGGCGGCGCTGGCGCTTCGGAGACAACAACCCCGGCAACCTAGGCGGGACTGTCCGCACGGTTGACGGCAAGGACGGGCCGGTGCCCCTGCCCCCGGGGCTGCTGTCGCGCTCCGGCTGGAGCGTGGTCGACGATTCGGGCATGCCCGTGCTCAACCAGGAATCATGGGTTGAGAACAGAGGAAACAATCACCCGGACCTTTATTTCTTCGGCTACGGCATCGAATACCGTCAATGCCTGCAGGATTTTCTCGCTCTCAGCGGCCAGATTCCCATGATTCCACGCTGGGCGCTCGGCAACTGGTGGTCCCGATACTGGGAATACACACAGCAGGAGCTGTGGAAGCTGATGCTTCGATTTCAGCAGGAAGACATTCCGCTGGCCGTATGCGTCATCGACATGGACTGGCATCTGGTAAAAAACAACCAAGGTCGACGCGGCTGGACGGGCTACACTTGGAATCGTGAATTGTTTCCTGATGTGGAACAGTTCCTCGCCGACATGCACCAGCGAATGAACCTGAGAATATCGCTCAACCTGCACCCCCATGACGGAGTCTGGCCACACGAGCAACAATACCAGGCCATGGCCGCACACATGGAAGTCGACCCCGCCAGTCGGCAGGGAATCGCTTTCGACATCGCTGATCCTCGCTATGCCGAAGGTTACTTCCGACTACTCCACCATCCCCACGAGGAAATCGGCGTGGACCTCTGGTGGATGGACTGGCAGCAGGGCGAAAGCACCGCCATCCATAAACTGGACCCGCTGTGGTGGCTTAATCATTTGCATTACCTGGACAGCGGCCGAGACGGACGCAAACGACCGCTCGGCTTCTCGCGCTGGGCAGGCTATGGCAATCAACGCTACCCCATCGGGTTTTCCGGAGACGCCGTGGTCAGTTGGCAGTCCCTGGCATTTCAACCGGCCATGACCGCCACCGCCGCCAATG
>SLNM01000040.1 GCA_007133055.1 Lentisphaeria bacterium | reverse complement strand
TGGATAGTGATTCAGCATGGATCGAGGACAGTATATGCCATCCTTAAAACATCGTATTGACCTGGTCTGCACCGACATTGACGGCACCTTGCTGGATGCCGGCAATCCTGACTTCACCAGCCTGGTGTCATTCAAGAGAACCCTTGACTTGATGCGGCGGCAATGGGGCACCAAGTGGGCCATTGTCACCGGGCGCCACCGTCGTGTGATGACCCCCATACTCGACAGCTTTCTGGGGTTTCAATTGATCCCGGATTTCGTTGTGTTGGAGGATGCCTATGTCTATCGGTTCAATCGTCGCACGGGCTGGCACAGTTTTCTCAGGTGGAACCTACGCATTCGCTGGAAGCGTGCGCGGCTTTGGCGCAGAGGCCGTAGAAACTTGCAGCTATGGGAGGAGCGGATGCAGAGACAGTTCCCCGAAATGGTGGTGCGTTCGCATGAAACGGTGGATTTGTGGATGGAATTTCCTGACCGGGACAGTGCTGAGGGCGGGGAAAGTGTGTTGAAGCAAATGACTGCGGAGTCGGTCGATTTCGAGGTGTTTCGCTGGGGCAAGGAACTGTTTTTGGCGCCTTCCGTCGGCAAGAAGGGGGAAGCCGTCAGTTTCATTGCCGACAACCTGGGTTTGTCAGCCGATCAGATATTTGCGGTTGGCGACGGCGCCAACGATGTCAATATGCTGGAAGGCTGGGCCGCCGGCATGGTTGCCTGCGTGTCCAACGCTCCGCGGGAAATCAAGCGCATTGTCCGGCACGCCAACGGTCACGTCGCCAATCAATCGGTCACTGCCGGGGTGGTTGAATCGCTCGAATATTTTTTGCGTGGCGGGGAGTGAGACAGGCGGGTTAATTCACGAATCAATCGGGCTGGACACACCCTGGGGGCGGCTTGTTTTTTCCTGCCAGCAGCAGTCTTGCCTGGGCGGGAGTGCGACACTCGAGCAGGGCTTGGCGGACTTCCGGGTTGATCATACGGCGGGCCACCTGGGCGATAATAATCAGATAGTCCTGGTAGTCCTCGCTGGGAGTGATCATGAGAAAGACGAACCTGACCAGAGGGAAATTCTTGTCCTCGAAGTCCACACCGTCGGGACAGACTCCGCAGCAGCCGGTAACGCCGCTGAAACCGGGAATGGCCACATGCGGGAATGCGGTTTCGCAGCCGACGGCGGTGGGACTGACATTTTCTCTGGACATGGCTTTGTGCAGAACAAAGTTCCGCCACTGGGCCGGCAGTTGTTGCTGTTCGACCAGAGAGTCCACCAGCAGGCGCAATAGTTCCTGTCGGTTGCGCGGATGCAGGTTGAGCCGAATTGTTTCTTCCCAGAAAACTTCTTCCAGTGAGAACTCGCGGGGGCGACCGGACAGTAGCATAAGCGAGGGGTGGCGCGGATCGCGCAGCAGCATTTCCGGTATCGAATCGTGAAAGTGATTCAGGGTCCGTCCGTAGTTGGGGCCGCCGAAAATCACCAGGTCCTGCATTTCAGACGCGGCTTGAATTCCTTCGACAACATGAGCCGCCACCTTGGTTTCAACCGGAGTTTTCAATCCCAGCATGCGCAATTGCAGGTGGGCAAGACGCGCGTCCTCCTCAGTCCTGGCCGGGTTAGGACCACCGTCTTTTTCGGGCTGTACAATGCGCAGCAGGCGCAAAGGTATCCGGAGAGCCTTGGCCAGCTCACTGACAATCCACACTTGCGGCACGGTGTGCAGGCCGCCGTCGCTGGCGAAAAGAATCCGCTCGGCCGCTTGTCCCGCCGGCCAGTTGACGATCATTCCCGGCAGATTACAGCGAATGATCAGACGCAGGATCGCCTGCATCCGCTCATGGTCCTGCAGCCATTCGGCAACGATGAAACTGACCGGCTGTTCCGTGGCCGCTACTCGTTGTTCGAAAGCCTGGAAAAACAAATCATTTTCAGCCGGATCATCAGTTTCCGACGCGCTGTCCGTCCTCCGGCCGGGCGCTACTGCGGAGGTGTCGCGGGGAAGACGCATTACTTCCATGCAGCCGTTCCTGGAGCGGCTCAGAATCTCTGCGCAGGCAATCGCCATCTGACCGGTTTCTTCGTCCGTCAGGAGTACAAGAATGCGAAACCGACTGTTCTTCCCCATGCTTGACGCTCAGGTTTGGTGGTTGGCTTCCGGCTGGTAGAGGATTTCTTCGATCTTGAATTTCCGTACTCCGGCGGGCACGGGCCATTCCACCGTATTGCCGACCCGATAGCCGAGCAAGCCCGTGCCGACCGGGGCGAGGATGGAAATCTTATTGTTTTCGATGTCAGCGTCCTCCGGCCAGGCCAGCGTGTAGGTGAATTCCTGGCCGCTGTCCATGTCGCGAATGCGAAAACGACTGTTCATGGTGATGACGTTGGCGGGGATTTTATCTGTCCTGGTTATTTTGGCGCGACCGAGTTCCTCCCGCAACTGAAGCAGGCTGGCGCTGATTTCCTGGCCGGAAGTCGCTTCCAGGTTGTCGATCAACTCGGTCAGGCGATGATGATCGAGATTGCTGATGATAATTTCATTTTTCTTTTTGGCACCCATGATGTAATAACCTTTCTTCTTGTCAAGCCACGTGAATTTAGAGCTTGGAACCAGTGAAATTTGTGCTCCCCCTTGTTTTTTTCGGGCGGAAAAATAGTGGCTAGTCAATTTTACACCGCAATCGAACAATTGCAAGGGGGGTTGCAAGGCAAGTGCAATGCGTCAGTCAAAGGCATATCG
>SLNM01000327.1 GCA_007133055.1 Lentisphaeria bacterium | reverse complement strand
TGACGCATTTCCCCTGTCCCCCTCTCGCAGTTCCGGCACCGGATCGTACAGACAGCCGCGATAAAACGGATGGCAGCGCAGAATCCGCCAAAGCGTCAGGCCGCATGCCCGGAAGAAACCAAATCGTGAAAAAGCTGTCTGGGCATAATGCGAACACGAGGGCGTGAACCGGCAGCACCGCGGCTTGAGCGGGGAGATCGCGGTTCGATAGAAACGCACCAGCAAGCCAACCGCCCGGCAACCTAATCTGGAGAGCATTCGCATCGTCAGCCTCCTGGTTGTTCGCGCTGTTTGGCGCATTTCAAGCTTTGCAGTGTGCGGCGCAATTCCTCCGCCACCGCCGGGGTTCCGGCCTGCTTGATCGGTTGGCGCGGCCGAATTACCAGCCAGCACTGATTGAACTCCGGCAACACCTGCCGACAGGCCTCCCGCAAAACGCGCTTGGCGCGGTTGCGCACCACCGCCAACCGGCTGAAGCGACGTGACACCACAATTGCCACCCGCCAGCCGGGCTCGCGCGGCCGGGCCGCCCGCACCGCAATATAACGCCCGCCACGATTGCTTCCGGCGCGGCGGATATAGTTGAAATCCGCCTGTCGCCGAACCCGGGTGGCCCGGGTAAACAGCTTGGCGCCACCGGATAGCGTGCTCATGGCGCAGCCTAAACCGTCAGACGCCGACGCCCCTTGCGGCGACGCCGCCGAATTATCGCCCGACCGTGCCGATCCGCCATGCGAGCGCGAAAGCCCAGTCGCCTTTTCCGTTTTAAATTGGAGGGTTGATAGGTCCTTTTCATCCTTTTGCATTCCTCGAAATTGCGGGTTTGTCATTGGCCGCAGCCCAAATCCGGCCAATACCGGACGGCGACTTTCTTTTTCAACAAAAAAAGGTAATTTATCAGCTTGTCCGTAAGATTCAACCCCAGCCGACAGAAGTATCCTGATGCGCCAATACATTCGCATCGTCGGAGCCCAGCAGCACAACCTGAAGAACATCGAGGTCGCCATCCCCCGTGAAGCGGTGACGGTGATCACCGGGCTCAGTGGCTCAGGCAAGTCGTCCCTGGCTTTCGACACCCTCTATGCCGAAGGTCAGCGGCGCTATGTGGAGAGCCTCTCCGCCTATGCCCGACAGTTCCTTGAGCGGCTGCAAAAACCGCGGGTCGAACAAATAACCGGTCTGTCCCCGGCCATTGCCATCGAACAGCGCTCGGCCGGCAGCAACCCCCGCTCAGTAGTCGCCACCACCACCGAAATTCATGACTACCTGCGGCTGCTCTACGCCCACATCGGCAAACCACACTGCCCGCATTGCGGCAAACCTCTGTCCGGGCAAACCCCGCAAATGATTGTCGACCATCTGCAAGCCCAGCCAGAGGGACGAAGAATCATGATCCTCGCGCCATATGCGGTCGGAAAAAAAGGGGAGCACCGCGAAACCCTGGAAAAAATGCGGCGCGACGGCTTTGTCCGCGCCCGTATCGACGGCGAAGTGCGGCGGCTCGACGAGCCGATTGCTCTGGCCAAGACTCGCCGGCATACTCTGCAAGCGGTGGTCGACCGACTGGTCTCAGGACAGTCGACGGATAGCCGGCTGGCCGATTCGGTGGAGCTGGCACTGCGCCTGGGCGGCGGCACTCTGACCATCCTGACCGAGGAGCCCGCGGAGGGCGGCCAGTGGCGGGAGGAAACCCTGAGTGAGCATTTCGCCTGCCTGGACTGCAATTTCAGCCTGGCCGACATTCAACCGCGCAACTTTTCCTTCAACAGCCCCTACGGAGCCTGCCCCGAATGTCACGGACTCGGCTCGCTCCTGGTTTTTCTTCCCGAGCTGACCATTCCCAATCCGGCTCTGTCGATTCGCCGCGGCGCCATCCCCCTGTGGCGGCGTGGGCCGCGCCGGCTGATCATGTATTACAACCATCTGCTGAGGCGGCTGGCCGAACACTACGGGTTCTCACTCGGCACCCCCTGGCGGGAGCTGTCGCAGAAGATCCGGCAGGTGCTGTTGCACGGCAGTGGCGATGAGCCGATCTGCTTCGATTTCTGGATGCGCGGCAAACGGCACGCCATGACCAAGCCTTTCGAGGGCATACTCGCCAACCTGCGCCGGCGCTATCTCTCGACCGAAAGCGAGGCGGTGCGGGAACGCCTGCGCCAATGCATGGGCCGCCAGGTTTGCCCCGATTGCCAGGGGGCGCGTCTGCGACCGGCCAGCCTGGCGGTGACCGTCGGCGGAAGCTCAATTCATCAATTTTGCTCGCTCAGCGTGGCTCAGGCACTGGAGTTCGTCGACCGCCTATCCCTAAGCGGCGAGGAAAAAATCATCGCCGAAGAGCTGCTCGGGGAAATTCGCTCCCGTTTGATTTTTCTGCTCGATGTCGGCCTTGGCTACCTGTCCTTGATGCGGGAAAGCGGCACTCTCTCCGGCGGCGAAGCCCAGCGTATTCGTCTGGCCACCCAGCTCGGCAGCGGACTGGTAGGGGTGATCTACGTTCTCGACGAACCGACCATCGGCCTGCATCAGCGCGACAACCTCCGCCTGCTGAAGACTCTGGAAAAACTGCGCGACACCGGCAACACGGTGGTTGTGGTCGAGCACGACCTGGAAACCATGCGCAGAGCCGACTGCCTGATCGACCTTGGCCCCGGCGCCGGGCGGACCGGCGGACACCTGGTCGCCGCCGGCACCCCGGACCAGGTGGCCGCCTGCCGGGAATCCCTGACCGGG
>SLNM01000028.1 GCA_007133055.1 Lentisphaeria bacterium | reverse complement strand
TCCCGGATATAGGGACCGAGTTTCTTATAGGTCGATCGCATAGCCCAATTCCTTGAATACATCAAGCAGTTCAGCCTTCGATTCAGCTTCGGCCTTCAACAATTCCGCGAACTCGCCCTGAAGGGTTGCCATCTTTTCGTCGAAGTCGATGTTCTCATCCCGGTTCACGAAAGCGATGTATTTGCTCGGCACCAGGGAGTAGTCCTTGGCCCGAACCTCGTCAATGCTCGCCGAGTAGCAATACTCCGGCACGTCCTCATATTCGGTGGCGGCGCGCTCCTCCTGCCACGTGTGGAATGTCGCGGTGATCTTGGCGCGATCTTCATCCGAAAACTGGATGAACTTTTTCTCGAACGGCTCGCCCCACTGCCGTAGATCCATGAACAGTATCTCGTCTTCGCGCTCACGGTAGATCCGGGTCAGGTCGCCATGCTTCACCGTATGCGCTTTGCGGTTCTTGTTGATGATCCACATCGTCACGCTGATGTCCGTCGTGTAGAACATGCTGCGAGGTAACAGCAGGACCGCCTCGACGAGCCTGTTTTCGATCAGTTTTTTGCGAATCGCCTTCTCCTGGCCGTCGCCGGAGAGTGCGCCATTGGCAAGAATGAACCCGGCAACGCCGTTAACGGACAGCTTGGAAACCATGTGCAAAATCCAGCCGTAGTTCGCATTCCCCGTCGGCGGCACTTCGTAGCCCGCCCATCGCGGATCATCAATCAACTCATCCGAGGCCCTCCAGCCCTTCAGATTGAAAGGCGGGTTCGCCATGATGAAGTCGGCCTTGAGATTCGGGTGCTGGTCGCTGCCGAAGGTGTCATCCGCCTTCATTCCCAGGTTGGCCGAGATGCCGCGAATGGCGAGATTCATCTTGGCCAGCTTCAGGGTCGTGGTCGTGCCCTCCTGTCCGTAGATGGACACATTCTTCGTGTTGCCCCGGTGGCTCTCGACGAACTTCACGGACTGCACGAACATGCCACCGGACCCGCAGCAGGGGTCATAGATTTTGCCCTTATACGGCTCGATCAACTCGGCAATCAGATTGACGATGCTCTTGGGCGTATAGAACTCGCCCTTGCCCTTGCCCTCGGCCAGTGCGAACTTGCTCAGGAAATACTCGTACACCCGGCCCACGACGTCTTGCGACTTGTCGGCCAGCGTGTTGATGTTGCTGATCGTGTCGATCAGCGCCGCCAGCTTGCTCCGGTCGAGGTCGAGGCGAGAGAAGTAGTTGTCCGGCAGCGCCCCGGCCAGCGACTTGTTGTTCCTCTCGATCGTGTGCAGGGCCGTGTCGATCTTCAGGGCCAGATCATCCTGCTTCGCGTTCGCCTGGATGTATGACCAACGCGATTCCCCGGCCAGATAGAAGACATTTTTCATGGTGTAGAACTCCACCATGTCCACGAACTTCTCCTTGCCCTCATCAATGATCTCCTGCCGCCGCTCCCGGAACTTGTCCGAAGCAAACTTCAGAAAGATCAGGCTCAGCACCACATGCTTGTATTCCGCGGGCTCCACCGAACCGCGCAGCTTGTTGGCCGAATCCCATAGGGTCTCCTCGAAGCTCTTATTGTCCTTCTTCGCCGTCTTCCTCTTTGCCATTCGCAGTCCTTTCGATTCTTGCGCTGGATTCGTGCCCCAGAGTTCTCATTTTTTGGGTCAAGAAGTGATTGTTGAGTTGGCCTATATTTTTTTCGATGGGGTTGTCGGGATAATATTAGTTTAAATATTAGTTTAATATACCTAGATTTCAATGACTTAACAAGTGCGAGGATGCTTTTTATTTAAAGATTCTTAAACTCTTTATGCTCCTCATCCACCGTTGGACCAATTTGCATCATCTTTTGAAACGGCTCCGCAGATGTCCGCTTTTGTCGTATGCTTCATGAGAACACCGCCAATATGCAAGGTGGTGAATAATACTTACGAGAATATCATATTGGTGGTTCGCCCAGAGTGTTTCTTTCAGTGTCATAGTCATTGACCGAACATCCGCCTTGAGGCAGAGAAAATAGCGCCAGCGATTTTCGATAACCTCCAAGGCCTGGTTGACCTAAATTTCGATCCCGTTGTCTCTGCACCATTACTTGCTCAATGCTTGCCCACGAGCTTGTCGAACCGGCTATCCATGCAGGCGCCTATGTCTATTGTCCTTCGTCAGAGTCAAATAACTCATTTGCCTCTCCTGTGCCTTAATTGCATGGCAACGGCTTTTCTCATCTCATCTCCAGATAAATAATTGAAAAGTTTTGTCGATATTGTTCAAATTGCACTGCACTTATACGGTAGAACAACGGCAATGATCGGTGTCGGTTGCAAGTTGTTGAGATTGCGGGCAATGGCGACTCGCAGTGGATAGCTCATGAATTATTCGGGTGGTGTGAGCTGGGCATCGCCCGTGTCCTCCCAGCGGCGGGCTTGGTCGGCAATTCGGCGCGGCGGCAGGCCAAGGCTGTCGGCGAGTTCACGGCAGCTATCGGCTTCGGGCACGATTTCGATGCCGGTGGTTCGTTCGACTTGCTTGGCCTGAACTTCGCCCCATGGTGTGTTTACGGTTATCGACTGTCGCGGCAGCACGGTTCTGCGCACCGGCCAGGCTCGAACGCCTAGGCTGCTGGACTGTCCCAGGATTTCGCTGACCAGTTCGTCGCTGAGTCCGGCCGGGGCGAGCACCGAAAGTCTGTTTCCTGGTCGGCCCTTCTTCATCAGAGCGGGCAGGCAGACTACGTCGAGCGCGCCCAGTTCACGGAGGCGGTCGGCGAGCATGGCGGTCATTTCCGCCGTCTGGTCGTCGAGGTCGCATTCGATCACGTCAATGATTTCCATGGCCGGCGGGGTTTCCACCAGGTAGGCTCGCAGGATGTTCGGGCGCTCGGCAAGTTGGCGTCGGCCGTGTCCGGTTCCGACTTTCAAGATACGGCATTGCAACTGGCTCCAGCCTCCGTCGGAAAGTGTGGTCAGCAAGGCGGCGCCGGTCGGTGTGGTTAATTCCGCCTCGATCGGCAGTCGCGTGACTTCGGCTCCTTCGATCAACTTGGCGGTGGCGGGGGCGGGCACCGGCATGACGCCGTGTTCGCAATGCACGACTCCATGGCCGATCTTCAAGTCCGCTACATAGACGCGCTCGATGTCGAGTTGCTCGAGCGCCAAACAGACCCCGACAATGTCGACAATGCTGTCGACTGCGCCGACTTCGTGGAAGTGGACATCTTTCGGGGGGATGCCATGAACCGCGCCCTCGGCCTCGGCCAGTCGGCGAAAGACTGCCGCCGCCCGTTCCTTGGCGCGTTCCGGGAATTCTCCGTTCTCGATCAGTTGCAGGATATCTCGCAATCGTCGATGATGATGATGGGGCTGGCTGTGGTGCTCATGCCGATGGTGTGAATCCGTTGGCAGTCCGAGCTGGTCGGAGTGTTGATGGCTGTGCTCGTGGTCACGTCCGTGTGTCTGGTCATGCTGGTGGGTGTGTTCGTGGTCAGGCTTGGCATCGTGCTCATGAACTTGTTCGGGAGTTGTGTTGTTTGCGAGATTGCGCACTTCGCAATATCCGCAGACAATCGAGTCGCCGCCGGTTTTACGTTGAAAATCCAGCTCGAAGTCCTGTAGTCCGGTAGTGAGCAGTTTTTCAACCACATATTCCTGGTCGGCGCCGAGATCGAGAAGAGCGGCCAGAATCATATCGCCGCTGGCGCCGGTAACCGGATCGAAACATATTGCTCGCATAATGTGGTTCCTTGGCTGGCCTGATTAATTCATGCGAATTCGGTCATGCGTTATTTTGAACAGAAGGCAAAACCGTAACAAACAGACCGGGTTTTTGGCGTGAAGACGGCCTAGAACTGGTAGTTCAGGTTGAACATATAGTTGCTGTAGCGGTCGCGCCCTTGAATTTCATTGAGCAGCATACAGGCGGTGTTGATGCGCATGTGCGGGGTTAGCTGATAGCCCAGCTCGAACTTATGTCCTCGTGTATTTACACGCATGAACTCATTGACCAATGGCCAGAGGAACGAGTCGGAGCCAACGCATCCGTAGAGGTAGCCTGCGCGGAGTCCGGCGAATTCGCCGCTTACTCCGAGAGTCCAGCCGGTATTGTGTGCGGCTGGTCTGATTCGCCGATTCAGGGTCTGGCTGAAATCGTTGCGCCAGGCGCTGAGGTTGTGCCAAATCTGACCATGTGCGGTCAGGCGGATTGCTTCGAAGTAGGTTCCGGCTTCGGCGAACAGGTCAACTGTGTCCATGCGATAGTTGTTGGTCCGGTCGATGATGGGGATTTCATTTTCGAAATCGTGTTTGGCCCGAACATTGTAGTGGTAGTATGCTCCGGCCACGGTCCAGTCGAAGGATTCCAGGTCCATGCCGTAGCCGATTTGCCCGCCCCACATCTGCACTCTCATATCGAGGTCGGGTACTCTCATGTTAAGGACTTCGTACCAGCCGGCGGTGGCGAAGACTCCCTCCAGGTCGTACTGGGCGGTGATGCCGGCCGGACGGATGTCCTGGTCCCAGAGGATCGGCGCGCTGCGGAATGGGTTGTGCTGCTGGCCAATGGTGAGGCTGAAGACATCCAGGCGATGCCTGGCATAGGCGTAGTCAAGGCCGATGGCGCCGCTTTCAAAGGGCTGCCATCGTGACCAGGTATTGCGCCGGTGATGGCGCATGGGTGTGTGGAAGGTGTGGCCTTCGTCAGCAAATATGGTCTGCGAGTCGAGCAGGCTGCCGGTCCGGTTAAGCCAGCCGGTGACCAGCCCGGCGCCGATCTCCCAGCCTTCGTTAGTGTGCCACAGAGCGCCCAGGCGGAGGATGGTGTAATAGCTCGAGGCGGCGGTGGTGCGGCGGTGGCTGCCCGCCGGCGAGTAGCGCTCGCGCAAAAACCCTAGTTCCATCTCCCCTTTCAGCTCGATGCCTTCAATTTGCGGACGGTGCCTGGTAACCGGCCCCAGTTCCATGACCTGGGCCAGGCCGCGGGTGTCGATCGACTCTTCCATCTGGCGTCCGCGCTGCGTCGAACTCTCCATCTCGGTCATTCTAGCTTTCAGGCTGTTGATTTCAGCCTGCTGCTCCATGACCTGTCTCTGCAAGCTCTCGAGACGGTTCAGTACTTCCTGGCTAATTTGGTCGGCGCGGATGGTGCCGCCCGTACTGAAAGCAAGGATTAGGGTAAGCAGTCTTCGCATAAGTTTTTCTCTATTGCATCATCCATAGACCGGTCCCAGCAACTGGCAGGCTCGGAAATCGTCGCCGCCGCAGCGGTCCCAGAGGGTTGGTCGGAAGATTCTGACCGGGTCGACATTGTGCATGTCGACGGGGATGCGCAGCATGGCATTGAGCGTGATCATGTCGTCTCCGATCAATCCGAAGCTGTTGCCGTCGTGGTTGGGTCCAACTCGGTTCATGTATTCGAACGAGGTCATTCCGAAGGGAGCCCAGTAGCTTTCCGGCCAGGTTCGGTCGGTGACCTGGCTGATATGGTCGGCCACTTGGTTTGGCAGCTCGACGGTTTCGCCCTCGACCACCGAGCAGGTCAGCAGATCGCCGACCAGGTTGTATCGATATGCGGTCATGGGGATGTTTCCGGGAGTGCGGTAGTGGCTGGAGAGGCCATCGCCCCGGAAGTATTCGAGATTGGCGCCGATATAGGTGGTGGCGGCGATTGCCTGTTGCTGCAGCTTCTCCTGCAGATCGGGGCTGGCGGCGATTGCCGCTTTTACCTGCTGCATGTTCATCTTTTCCGCTCCGGGCACCAGGCTCAGGACATCAATGGCGTAATCGAGGGCGCCTGCACCGGAATTGCGTTTGTCGATAATACCGCGCGGTGCGATGCCGCCGACATCCTGGCCGGTAGCCTTTTTTATGCTTTCCGGAGTCCAGTTAGTGCGGATGTCTGCGAACAACTGCGGCATTCCGGTGAGCAGGCTGGCCAGGAGCATGCCGATGCCGTTTTTCGAGTCGTTTTCGGTGGCGACCAGGAAGGGGCTGCGGAATCCGTTCCAGTCAAAGGAGCTGTTGAGGATGGACTCGGCCAGGTCGAAGTTGGGATAAAGGTCGGTCCACTGCCTCTGCCCCTGGGTGCCGGCGACAATGGCGTTGGCGCCCTGGGCGAATTCGACATCGCGGTTGGCCAGTCGGCTGTTTCCGACCATCAGGTCGCGCACGATCAAGGCCATTTTGCAGCAGTCGCGCAGCAGTTCCTCGGCGGGCTGCGGGCGCTGGCCGGAGCCGTAGTCGATATTGAACTTCTGCATGAACGACACCGCCTGCTCCAGTTCCTCCTGGTCATAGAACTTTTGGTCCATGCGTCCTTTGACCCCGACCATGTCGTATGACACAGTGCCCATGCCGAGGTAGTCGTGGAAGATGTTGCGGCGGGTGTCGGAGCCGATGATGCCCATCGAGACGCCGCCGACCGAGAGGTAGTTTTTGCCGCGAATCATGGCGACGGCGGCGGCGCAGCGCGCAAACCTTAGAAGGCTCTCGCTGACATAGTCGTTAAGCGGTCCTTCCTCGTCCTCGAGGTGGGGCGAATAGATGCTGAAAATCGGACGCTTCTTCTCGTCCATGGCGGCGGTGAAAGCCTTCAGCCAGACCGCGCCGGGCCGGTCGGTTTGATTGATGCCGTAGGCGGCCTGCTGCCATTCGCTGCTGCCGATCCCCATGCAGGCGCTCATCAGCTCGTCGCTGTAGGCCCAGCTTCGACTGACCCAGATATTGGCGCTGACATTTTGTTCGGCGTAGTATTTTTGGGCGATGGCTCCGGTGCGCGGCCCATAGACGATTTCCGGGGCGACCACCAGTCGCACGGGCGAATGGTCGGGCAGTCGGACGTTGGCGGAGATCAGGCTGTATACTTTTTCGACCATTCTCCAAGTGTTCTGCAAGTTGCTTTCGTAGGCGCCGGTTCGTCCGTCGGCAACCGGTGTGATGGCGATGGTGGGAACTGGTCCGACCAGGGTTTCATGCGGCATTGAGAATCCGCGCCGGGCGGCGGCGTTGTCTTGGAAAGATGGTTTGCTCATGATAGTATCTCCTTGTGTTTGTGGAATCTGCTTATATTCCATTCGCGCCGGTGATCATTTGCCGCCGTTGTAGAGCTTGGTGCAAAGCCTCGCAAGCGCGGAAGACCAGCCAAGCCAAGGCAATGCCGGCGCAAATCTGGGCGAACAGATTGCCATGTCTGGTATAGAAAGTGGTGTCAGCATCTAACCATACTGGCACTTGATATATTTTCCAGTCGCGCACGAAGCGATGGCCGGTTTCCTGGTCGTACAGCAGTCCGCGCACTTCACCGTTGGGCAGGATCAGAGCTGTGTCGCTGTTGTTGCCCGAGCGCAGCAGAGGCCGGCGGTTCTCGGCCGCCCGCAGGGTGGCGTGAATCATGTGCTGGCGCGAGCCGACGCTTTCTCCGAACCAGGCATCATTGGTCAGGGTCATCAGCAGGTTGGCGCCGCGCAGTACGAACTGTCGGCTGATCCTGGGGAACGCGTCTTCGAAGCAGATGTTGACTCCGGCCCAGACTCCCTCGGCCAGTTCGAACAAAGTGAACTCCCGGCCGGCGGACAAATCCCGTCCCATGCCAATCAGGTCGTGGAGCTGCGGGAAGACACCTCCCAGCGGCACGTATTCGCCGAAGGGCACCAGATGAATCTTATGATAGTAGTCTTTGACCCGGCCTTGGGCGTCGAGCAGGAAAACACTGTTGAAGTCATGGTATTCATCCTCGTTCCCGCCCTCCACCGGTTGCAGGTGGAGATTGCCGAAAAGCAAGGGGGTCTGGATGTCCCGCATAAGGTTTTCCAGCATATCCTGGTATCTTTGATTGTAAAAGGCGGGTGCGGGGATTGCGGTCTCCGGCCAGACCAGCAGGTCCGGCTTATGTTCGGCCGCCTCGCGGCTTAGCCGGTCGTACACGTCAATTGCCATTTTCAGTTGTGATTCGGACCACATCCTAATCTGCGGGATGTTTCCCTGCACAGCCGCCACCCTGATGGTGGTGTCCGGGGGGGGCATCGGCCTGCGTGCCTGCCAGGCCAGAGGCAGAACCGGCAGAAAAAAGAGCAGACCGGCCGCCACGGGCCATGGGAAGGAGTTCCGGCCTTCGTTCCGCACCCAGTAACGCCATCGGGAATGGACAATCCATATCAGAACCAGGTTGGCGACGACCAGCAGAAAGCTCAGCCCGTAGACTCCGGTGATGGTGGTCACCTGCATAAGTCCCTGATGCTGCCATTGGCTAAGGCCCAGGTGGTTCCATGGAAAGCCGGTGAACAGCCATGAGCGCAGCCACTCGACTGCAACCCAGAAAACCGGAGCCAGGACAGTGACGGCAAGGAAGCGGCGGGGCGGCAGTGCAAGCAGCCAAAAGCGCTGTGCGTCTTCGGTGCTGGGGTTGGTTTGCCGGGGCTGGGACAGGCGGCTGACCAAATCGCAGAAAAGAACATACCAGGCCATGAGGAACATGGCGCAGACGGCGGCCAGCAAATAGCCTGCCTTGAAACCGACTTCATTGAGCCAGGACAAAGAGGTGGCGAAATGAACCAGGCCGAACAGATAGCCGGTCAGCAGCCGCCCTCGCCGCCGCCGGGGAATGGGTGCCAGCAGCAGGGGTGTCAGCGCCAGCCAGCCTGCCCAGGCCCATTCCAGCGGCGAAAAAGCGGCGCTCAGGAGAAGGCCGCCTGCCACCGCTCCGAACAGGCTTGGGGCGAGACTGCGCCAGCCCAGCAGGCGACGCAGATTGCCGGCGCCGCGCAATGGGTTCAAGCTGTCCGTCGGTTCCGGGGTGGGGATTATAGTTTTTTCCGTCTGCATATGAATTAATCAGGCTAGCGCTCGGGCGCTTCCAGCAGCAGTGGGAAGTTGAGTGTGAAGCATGTTCCTTTGCCGGACTGGCTGTGTACCAGAAGTTCTCCCTGGTGCTCCTCCGCCACCCGCTGGCAAATGGACAGCCCGAGCCCGGTTCCCTTGCCTTTTTCCTTGGTGGTGAAAAAAGGAGTGAAGATTTGCTTGAGCTTGTCCTCCGGAATGCCCGCGCCATTGTCCTCGATAATGATTTGGATGAATTCGGCGGCGGATTGTTTCTTGGTTTCGTGTTCGATGATGCGGGTGGCGATCCTGATGGCGCCCTTGTCCGGTCGATCACAAACCGCATCGATGGCGTTGGCGACCAGGTTGTACAGAGATTGCTGCATGGCAGTGGGCATGAACCAACTGTCGGGAATATCCGGATCCGGCTGAAAACTGCATTCCACGCTCTGTTTCATCATACGCACGCGCAGGACAAACATGGTGTCCTGAATCAGCTCGTTGACATTGCTCTTTTCCCATTTGCCGCTGGCCTGGCGGGCGAAGTCGAGGAAGTTCCTGGTCAGGGCGACACATCTTTCCACCTGGGTTTTGACGATTCCCATGAATTCCTCCATTTGATTGCTGGAGCCTTCCGGGCCGTTGCTGTCGAGAGAGTCTTCGAGCAGGCTGATATATCCTTGCAGCACGGTCATGGGGTTGTTCAGGTCATGAATCAGCTCGGCGGAGAGATCGGCCACCGTGGCTTTTTGGTCCAGTTGTCCGATCTGCTCCTGCAGGTCGCGGTTCCAGGCTTGCAGTTGATGCAGCAGCCGATGCTGGTTGTGCCTTTCCCGGACCCGGGTCAGAGCCTTGGTCACAACTGCTTGAATCTCCTTGACATCGTATGGTTTGTTAATGTAGTCAAAGGCGTCGGCGCGCAATGCTTCCTGCGCCGTCTGAATACTGGCGTAGCCGGTGATCAAAATGACCGTAGCCTCGGGGTCGATAGCCTTGATTTTTCTTAGCAGGCTGATTCCGGACATGCCGGGCATGCGGACATCGCTGATGACCAGCTCGGGATTCTGCCTCTTAAAGATGGTCAGCGCCGATATGCCGTCCTCTGCGGTCACCACTCGATAGTTCGGGGATAGAATGATTTTCAGGGATTCACGCGGTCCGTTTTCGTCGTCGACCACAAGAATCAATGGTTTTTCGGCCTGGTCTCCAGCTTGCGTTGCCATCTGATTAAAACCTCTGCTATGGTTCATTTTTCGCCACATTGCGGTTCCTTCGTTTATCCCTGCTCGGTTCGGCCGCCAGGTTGTCGTTGCCGGGGAGGCGCTGGTTTTCGCGTGCCAGAATCTCCTGCGGCAGATGGTTTAGCAGCTTGAACAGTTGTTCGAACTTGAAATCGATATTGATTACGCCGATCATGTTTTTGTGCCGGTCGAATATGGGATAGCCGGTGGAGATGATCAGTTCGTCCGTGTAGCTGGAGTTGAAGACCTGGGAGATATACGGCTGGTTATTGGCCATTACGCTGGAGAACCACTTGCGGTTGGCGAAATTTTCCTTGCGCAACTGACGGAATTGGCTCTTTTCACCGCGCTGGGCGTAGACCTGCGAAATTCTCTCTCCGTCGGTGTTGGCGATGGCCATGAATTGCAGGAACGGCTCCTCTCGAATCACGTTCCGCAAGTGCATCTCCATTTCATTCGGGTCCATAGGGTTAAGTTCCGGGGACTCGGTTATTTCGCGGGCGATCAAGTCGGCCTTTTCACGAATGGTCTCGATAATTTTCGCGAAATCGGACTCGAAGACTTCCGGGATATGGCGTTTGGCCTGGGCCATCATTTCGGCGGGGGAAATGGCGGTGGTGCGGCCCTGGGCGTATTGCTCCATTACCCAGTCGTAGATATGCCGAACCCCCGGGTGGCGCTTGCTGATTGGCTCAACCCATCCGTGGGTCAGTTCTTTGGCGTGGGCATTGAGCCAGTGGGCAATGCCGGCGACCCCGGACTTGTCGGTGACGCTGACCATGATCGGGCGGTTGAGGATTTTTTCGGTGTCGAAGATGTT
>SLNM01000333.1 GCA_007133055.1 Lentisphaeria bacterium | reverse complement strand
TGCGGCCACGCGTTGCTGAAACCCCGGGGGGGCGGAATGCCGCAATTCAGCCAGAGCTTGCAGTTCGTCCACTGGACGGGGCGAGTTTTCATTGGGGTTTTTTGGGGTTTGATTCATTGTTTGCATGCTCCTCGTTGCGCATTCATTCGGGTCGTTCAAGGCTCCTTGTGACAATCCGAGTTACTCATGATTTCTTTCATTTGTTCGCGCCCCCGGGCCAGGCGCATCTTTGCCGCGCTGAGACTGATTCCAAGTGTGGTCGCCACTTCCTGTACGCTCATGCCTTCAATATATTTCAAAACCAGCGGTCCTCTCAGCCTGACCGGCAGAGCCGCCAGTGCTCTGTCAAGTCTTTCCCGTTCCTTGGCTTGACTGCGATCTTCAAGGTTGTCGTTCTCGCTTGTTTCCTGGTGAATCGCCATTTCGACCGCATATGCCTGCCGTTTTTTCTTCTCCCGCCGCCACCAGCGATATCGACTGCGGCAGAGGTTGGCGCAAATTCCCAACACCCAGTTGCGGAAAGAATATGATGATTGATACTGATGCAGTTTTTGAAAAGCGCGTACAAAAGCTTCCTGAGCCATGTCTTCGGCTGTTGCCGTATTGTGGCACAGGCGATAGGCCAGATTGTAAACGGCATCCTGGTGGCGCATGACCAACTGGGAGAATGCGTCGGTGTCGCCTGCCAATGATGCGTTTGCCAGATACTTTTCATCTTGATCGCAGTAATTCATTGTTCCAACATAATATACGCCTGCACACAAGAAAAGTCACATTGCCAAAAAAAAATCAATGAAATGTGACCTTTTTTGAGACACAGGCGTAAAGGTGGTTGAAATCTCGAATGGATTCGGCAGACGGTCGACCAACGAGAAAGAAACAAACAGCAGAGGAGAAGTTGAAATGAAAAGAAAGACTGCAACATGGTTGGTGTGCGGGATCGTTGGAGTTGGCGTGGCGGCAATGGCCGGAGCCTCCCAGGAAAGCCCGCGTCAGGGTCTGGGGCATGGCGAATGCATCCATGAGACATGCCAGGGCGAAGGACAGCAGGCCAGAACACGTCTGCGACAAGGACAAAGGCGTGGTGCGCAGGATGGTCAGGGCCCGGGCCGCAGCATGCAGCAGGGGCAGGGGCGCGGACAAGAACGCGGGAAAGGCCAGGGACAGGGACAGTTCCGGCATGGTGAAGGCCAGCGACAGGGCTGGCACCGGGACGGCTCCGGCGCTCGCAAAAGCGAGTAAGCAGGAAAGAACCAGTGAAAGAATCGACGATTGTAATGCCTCTTCGCACGTGACAAGCGGGGGTGCATTCAATCGTCGGTCTTTTCGAAGAACGATCATTCCACAAAATGAAACCGACGGGGACGCCGGTTTCATTTTTTATGCATGAATTAATGCGGCTTAGTCGCAATCCATAGCTCTTTGACTCTGCCGAGTCTAAGTAACGAAAATTTTTTAGCCTAAACTTTCACGGGCTCTTACACTCACTTCATATCATATATATTTGGTGTATTGTCCGGGTTGTCCAAGCCCACAGCCAAACCGCCTGCTCCTGCAGTATTCGCCAGAGGCTGGCAAAGCCGAACTGCCATTCACCGGTAACCGCCAGGCCGCCGAGAAAGAGCAGGAACAGGTTGGCACACAGGATCAGGGACAGCGAAAAAAACCAGCCGTATGCTCGCAAATCATTCTGTTCCCGGGTCAGAGCGAATGCCGTCATCCACAGATGATAGGCGTAGGCACCCCCCATGATGCCAATCCCGTAGTGGGCATATTCCTGTATCAGCGTCGGTTGCAACTGTCGGAGCAGAAAAAACAAACCGCTCCAGATCAGGGTGTAAAGCGGAATAAAGTAGGGGCTGAGAGTGATCCACAGATTGGGGTTTTCAATCTCCACACTGCCACCTTCCCGGCCTACTCTGAAACGGCCGGTGCGACGGCGAAAGAGCTTGGCCACCAGCCAGTGTGTCAGTTCATGGCCAAATACATAAACCAAACGGAATTTACCGAGCAGGGCGAAAATGACCAGCCCTCCTGCCAGTCCGATTAGAAACGGGAAGGCGGCGCTGTCGCGGTGGAATTCCAAGGGCAGCAGAAAGCCGGCGCGCAGCAATGCCGCCGTCATGAATAGCAGAATCAATCCCAGCGGCAGACGGAGGAGTACGCCAGTTACAATCCTTGTCACTGTCAATGCTTAGCCCTCATCATCGTCAGCTCATGGCAGGGAGCCACCGGCGGCCATGGTTTTATGCAGCTCTCCGGGGTCGATGTCTTTGGTTGGTTGCCGGTTTTGGCAGGCGATGACGGCGGCGACACCGGCTGCTTCGCCAAGTTGGTTGAGGTTGATCATCACGCGAATGGCGCCGAATGCGCCTTTGTCGGCCGCCACCATGCGTCCGGCCATGATCAGATTGGGCGCCCGGCGGCTGACCATGATGCGGTAGGGGATATTGTAGAAGGTGGGATTGCGGGCGGCGGGCTGGCGCCATCGTCCCCACTCGATTCCCTGAGCAGTTTGCGTGAACATGGCGCCGTCTAAATACTTGAATATAAAGCCGCCGCCCTTCGGGTTATGGACATCGACCCGGTAGCTGCCGCGTGCCACGGTGTCGGCAAACTCCCGGCCGCTGAGAACATCGGTTTCTGTCAACCGGTATTCCGCTTCGAAACGTCGGGTTTCCCGAATGCCGATGGTGCTGGCCACTGTTTCCAGGGCAAGTTGCCTGTCTTGCGGTCCGTACTTGCGCATCATATC
>SLNM01000025.1 GCA_007133055.1 Lentisphaeria bacterium | reverse complement strand
TAGTCCTGATGAACATTGACGCCGCACAGTTTGATCGTCTGTCCGTTGAGAATAAAACCGCGGTCCCGATCAAAGCTGAACCAGCGGAACCCAAGCGGACTAGTCTCGCGGTCAAGCAGAACCTCGCGGTCGAACAGCTCGGAAACCACGCGGTATAGATTGGGCGTGTCGGGCGACCACAAAGCCGGGCTGTCAATATTGACTTCGCATATAGAGAGATTGCCCGAGCCTAGTATGGTATTGATCTGGTCCTCCAGTTCGGCGACTTTTCGGCCATCGGGGGCATAGACGGTGTGGCGCAGTTTCAAGGAGGCCTGACGGCGCACGGTATCGCGCACTCTGGTTTCAATGCGCAGCTTTGCGGCGGTTTCGCAAACATCCGGAGTCAGAACGGCGATTCCCTTATGCTCGAAATGGGCCGCGCCCCTGATTAGCAGCCGCACCGGCCGATAGATACCGCCATAGCGTTCCCAGTCGATCGGGGAGGGCGGCGCATTATCGGCCTGGAAGGAGTTGTCGGCCCGCACCGCCACCAGGTGTTCGTCCGCATCGTTCAAGGCATCGGTAATGTCATGGCGATGCGCCAGAAAACCGTGATCGCAGCCCCCGACATAGCAGCCGTCAACCCAGATTTCACAGATATTGGCGACCGCCTCGAACAACAGCATGATCCGCGATTGCTCCTGATGCTCGGGCAGGCGAAACCGACAGCGATACCAGGCCGGGCCGACATACGCTTCCGTGGTCGGACGGCCGGGATACATATCCTCGGCATTCCAGGTATGAGGAAGGATTACCGACTGCCAGTCCTGAGCGTCCAAATCCGGCTGACCAGCATCCGGGCTATCGCCGCGACGGAATTTCCAGTTGTGATTAAAAGGAATATCCAGGATGATTTCAGTCTCTCTTGATGACATGGCTTGCTCGCGGTGCTTGGTTTGTTTTTAGATAGTACGCACTTCAGTCTGCCTCTTTCCCTTAAGTCGGACAGGTCAGACAGGTCAGACAGGTCGGACTCGTCCGACGAGTGCAGTTGCCCCTGCTTTCCCGGCGGGAGGCGCTCTGGATATCCCGGAATAGAAACAGCGGTTAACGAGATCGGCGGCGAGATCGGTTAACGATTATAAGACTCGTGATCCGCTATCGTCGCCGTTCTCGTCGACCGGTTCGAACCTGGTGTTTTTCCATCTCTCTTTACAGTAACTATCAATAACGCATGGCCGAATTCGCGTGAATTAATCAGCCTAGTCAGGCATGGTCCCATCGGGACTGGGCACGGGGCCTTGCAGCAAAGGATCGTTGGTGCGATGCATCCAGGCTTCGAGCTGGCGATGCAGTTCCCGGCCAGGCGCCGGCAAGTCTTTGGGGTCGTCTGCTACACGCGGTCGCAGTTCAGTGGGATCCTGGGCCAGGTCGTAGAACTCGCAGCGGGCCGGCACGGTTTCATCAAGCATCCTGCCGACCATTGGCGCGGCCGCGCAAGTTTGATAGAAGTCGCGGGGCAGAGCGTTTTCCGGGAAATCGTTGAATCGTTGAATAAGCTTGTAGCGGTTTGTCCGAATACCGCGCAGCGGCCGGTACATGTCGTGCCAGGTCTGCTCGGCAAAGATCGCGTCCCGCGGGCGGTAGTCCCCGCCGGTCAACAGTCCGGCGAAACTGGCGCCGTCCATATCCCCGGGCAACTCGACCCCGGCCAGTTCAAGCAGCGTGGGCGTGAGATCGACCCCGCTGAGCAGTTCACTGCAATGCCGATTGGCGGCCAGTCGCTCCGGCCAGCGCATGAGCAGGGCGGCTTCCAAACCGGGATCGCGCAGATCGCATTTGGCGCGGGGCAATGGCAGTCCGTGGTCGGTGGTGAAGACCACCAGAGTGTTGGCGGCCTGGCCAGTGGCATCAAGGGTCTCGAGAATACGCTCCACCTGGCGGTCGGCCTGATGTAAAGATTGATCGAAGTTAAGCATGTCCTGACGCAACTGCGGGGAGTCGGGCAGCCAGGGCGGAACCGACTTGTCACGCAATTGCCGGCCGGTCGCGGCGGCGGTCGGCCAGCCCAGGTGAGTCTCGTAGAAACCAACCGCGCAGAACCAGGGAACCGTCGGCTTCGTCTCGAGCCATTGACAGAAACGCGGTCCGACATAATCAGCCGTGATTTTCGGCACTTCCCCGCGACGATAGCCGATGGGATCATGCTGGTAGCCGAGCGCGGCCGGATTCGGATGCTCGTGCTGGAATCCCCACAGCCAGGTGTCGTAGCCGGCCGCGCCGAGAGCCTTGGCCAGGGTCGGCACTGACTCGTTCATTTGCCAGCCCCACTTGCCGACCAGACCAAGCACGCCGGTGCGGTGCGGCCAGCGGCCACTGGTCAGGCAGGCCCGGCTCGGCGAGCACTGCGGGGCGCAGACGAAATAGTTGTCGAACCGCACCCCCTCGGATGCCAGCCGGTCGATACCGGGGCTGAAGGTCGGCCGGTCGTAGCAGGAAAGCTGACGCCCCAGGTCGTGCAAAGTGATCAGGAGAATGTTGGGTTGCAAGTCCATAGGTTTATTCCTTGTTCTGGGGTTTCGAAGGTTTCGCTACAATGTAATCCAGTTTGACTTCATGTCTCCGTGGCTTCATGACTCCGGGCGGATGACAAGATGACATGCAGTGACCAGATGACTGGAGGACCGGATGACCGGATGACCAGAGCGCTGGACCGCACCAGTCCCGATAATCGCCTCTTCGCCCCCCTCTCGTCCTTTGGTCATCTCGTCCTCTG
>SLNM01000298.1 GCA_007133055.1 Lentisphaeria bacterium | reverse complement strand
GAACCCCCACTTCCTTGCGGAAAACGGATTTTAAGTCCGTTGCGTCTGCCATTCCGCCACCCGGGCCCCGGTGAGAGGAGATTGCTGTAGACTGACGGAGAGGGTTAAGATGTCATGCCCCGGGATAATTTCAAGTATTTTGTTTCGTTAGCACGAAGAGATTATGCGGGGCGCTTTCAGCGCACATGTTGTTTGACATCGTTTCCCGGGGCGTTGCCCCGGTCTGGTATGCGTAGCGCCGTTGGCGCATGTGGAGCGCTTTCAGCGCACTAATTGCACTACTTTTGTGGATTTTTGTTTTTTGTGACTATTCATCCGTTCTCCTCAACCGGCGTTTGATACAGCCACTCCCCACCTTTGATCGATGCATAGAGCCTGATCAGTTTGGTCCTTGCAAAACGGCGCGTCTGAACTTATATTAAAATTTCCGAATATGGCTCGGCAGAACACTTTTTGCAAGGGCTGGGGCCAGGAAAGACATGGTTGCTTCAAGATTATTGGGTAAAGGAAAATATGAACAAACAGACGCTTGAGCGATGGACTTCCCAGCAGGCCTCCGAGCTTTACGGAGTGAGCGAGTGGTCGGAGGGTTTTTTCTCGATTTCACCCGATGGTGAGGTTCTGGTCACACCCGAGGGGGCATCGGGGCCGGCGGTAAGTTTGCTGCAAATCATTAAAGGTTTGCGGGAGCGCGGTTTGGACATGCCTGTGCTGCTTCGTTTCAGGGACATTCTGAAAGCGCGCATAGCCATGCTCAACCGGGGTTTTCTTTCCGCCATGGAAGAGGCTGGCTACCGGGGCGGCTACCGCGGGGTATACCCGATCAAAGTAAATCAGCAGGAACATGTGGTCGATGAAATTCTTCGGTTTGGCCGGCCTTTCCATCATGGGCTCGAGGTGGGCAGCAAGCCTGAGCTGATTGCCGCCCTGGCCTATCTTGACGATCCCGAGGCGATGCTGATCTGCAACGGCTACAAGGACGAAGAGTTCATCAGCCTGGCTCTGTATGGATTGAAAATGGGACTGAACCTGATTCTGGTGGCGGAGATGCCCGGGGAAGTGTCGTTGATCCTGAAGTGCGCCCGGGCAATGGAGGTGGAGCCGAAGATCGGCATTCGGGTAAAACTTTCGAGCCGGGCGGGCGGGCACTGGAACGAATCCGGCGGGGACCAAAGCAGGTTCGGCCTGAGCACTTCCCAGCTCGTGGACGTGCTCGACTGCCTGCGCGAACAGGGGGCGCTGTCCTACTTGGTTATGCTGCACTATCATCTGGGTTCGCAAATCCCCAATATCCGCAGCATCCGCACTGGAGTATATGAAGCCTGCCGGGTCTACGCCGGCCTGGTCCGGGAGGGGGCGGCGATGGGGATACTCGATGTCGGCGGTGGTTTGGCGGTGGACTATGACGGTTCGAAAACCAACTATCCGAGCAGCCGCAACTATACCATCGAAGAGTACTGCGGAGACGTCATCGAGAGTGTTATGCAGGTAATGGACGAGATGGAAATTCCGCACCCTTTGCTGATCAGCGAATCCGGCCGTGCCACAGTCGCCCATCATGCCGTGCTGCTGTTCAACATCCTTGACGCCGGGCGTTTCGAATCGCATCCACTGCCGGAAAAACTGACGGATGACGAGCCGGACATTTTGCATTCTCTGTATGAGACTCTGGAGATGCTGACCGCCAAGAATGTCCAGGAATGCTTCAATGACGCCACCTTTTACAGGGACGAGATTCGCTCGCTGTTCGTGCGTGGCTCGGTAACCCTGCGACAGCGTGGTCTGGGCGAGCAGATTTTCTGGCGGATTGTCAACCGAATCGCCCGGCTTCTCCGGGATCGCAAGTACATACCGGAGGAGCTGGAGGGGCTGGAAAGCTCGCTGTCCGATGTTTATTACGGTAATTTCAGTGTTTTCCAATCGCTGCCCGACTCCTGGGCGATCGACCATCTGTTTCCGATCATGCCAATTCACCGGCTTAGCGAGCGGCCGACCCGCAACGCCACTTTGGCTGACATCACCTGCGACAGCGACGGCAAGATCACCCGTTTCATCGACTTGCACGATGTCAGGCGGGCGCTGCCGGTTCACGAGCTGCGGGAGAACGAGGAGTACTATCTGGGCGCTTTTCTGGTGGGCGCCTATCAGGAGACCCTGGGCGATCTGCACAATCTGCTGGGTGACACCAACGTGGCGGGAATCATGATCAAGGGTGACGGCGAGATTGAATTCACCCGTGAAATCGAGGGCGACTCGGTGTCCGATGTGCTGTCGTTTGTCGAGTATGACCCCAAGGAATTGTTGCAGAGGGTTCGCGGCAAGGCCGAGCGTGCGGTACAGGATGATCGGATTACGGCGGCCGAACGGCGTCGCATCATGAACGCCTATCAGGCGGGACTGCGCGGCTACACTTATTTTGAGAGCGAATAGGCGAATGGCCTGGCGGAGACGGTTATGAGCGAGTTTGAACAGATACATTTTCTCGATCCTCCGCCGGAGTTTCGGGAGCGTGCGCGGTCTCGCTTTCAGATTATTCCGGTGCCTTTCGAAGCCACGGTTTCGTATGGAGCCGGCACCTCCCGGGGGCCGCGGGCAATTCTCGCAGCCTCCCACCAGGTGGAGTATTTCAACGGAACCACCGAACCAATGCGCCGGGGGATTTTCACCCATCCACTGCCGCCGGACATTCCCAATGATCCGGCTGACATGATTGCGCAGGTGCATGGCCGGGTGGCGCAGACTTTGGCGGCCGGCGCCGTGCCGGT
>SLNM01000243.1 GCA_007133055.1 Lentisphaeria bacterium | reverse complement strand
GGGCTCGATCTTTTCCACGGTCAGGCAGGCACCGTTGACCGCGATGCTCTCCCCGATCCTCAGCTCGGCTGCGGGCAGGCCGCAGGCCACCACCAGCTTGCCGTCCCGGCCAGCAATTTGTCGCCTTTTCAACACACCGACTTCTTCAATCAGACCGGTAAACATTTTGCGGGTATCCTGTGATTAGAATATCCTCCCCTATCCTCTTCACCCTGACACGCGAAAGCTGCCGTGCCTCGGACAAAGCGTCGGGATCGCAGCCTCCCACCACCGGCCGACTGTTGCGCCCGCCCAGAATCCTCGGCGCCACGAAGAACATCACCTTGTCAACTACTCCGGCCGCCAGACATTCGGCCGCCAGCTCGCCACCTCCTTCAATGAGCAACGCGGTTATCCGCCGCCGGCCCAGCCCTCGCATTGTCCGCCTCCATTCCTCAGGCGATGCCGGGGAGATAATTTCCGGAACCCGCCCGGGATCATTCCACAAATGAAAGTCGGATGAAAAATCCTGTCTGCGACTGCATACAATCGGCAGTGGCTGCGGGCTCCAGCCTGGCCGGTCGCGCACTTCGAGTCGCGGGTTGTCCTGTCGCACGGTCTCGCCACCGACCATGATGGCGTCGCTCCACCGCCGCCATTTCTGCACCTCCGCCCGCGCCTTGGCACCGGTGATCCAGCGGGACTGGCCGGCCGCCGTCGCTATCCGCCCGTCCAGGGTCATTGCCATCTTCAACAGAGTAAATGGACGGTGCTCCCGAACCCAGCAGAAAAAAGCTTCGTTCAGCTCCCGGCATTGCTCCTCCGCCACCCCCAGGCATACTTCGACGCCCGCTTCGGCCAGCATTGCCAGACCCCGCCCCCGATGGCGCGGGTCGGGATCGGAACAGCCCACCACCACCCGCCTCAGGCCGGAGCTGACAATCGCTTCGGCACAGGGCGACGTGCGCCCATGTGATGAGCATGGTTCCAAAGTTACATACAAAGTGGCGTTACGGATCCGGTTGCCGGCCGCCCGCATAGCTTCGATTTCGGCGTGCGGCCCACCGGCCCGACGATGAAAACCGCGCCCGACAATTTCGCCGTCACGCACCACCACGGCGCCAACCATCGGGTTGGGACTGGTCTGACCCCAGGCACGACGAGCCAGGCGCAGAGCCAAAGCCATCAGCCGCCGATCATCTCCACTTGCCTGCGATGCGTCCGCCAGCATGATATTAGTCCAAGGCCAGATTAATTTGGAACTCGCCCTCCACTATCCTCTACCGAAACGACATCCCCCCCTTTCACGGACGCATCCAGATGCCGCAAGGTTGGACCGACATAGACCTGACGCGGCCGCTGAATCTTGGCCTTGGGATCCTCCCGAGCCTCCTTCCACTGGGCGATCCAGCCGGGAAGACGCCCGAGAGCAAACAAAACGGTGAACATCTCCTTGGGAATGCCGATGGCGCGATAAATAATGCCGCTGTAGAAATCAACGTTGGGATAGAGCTGGCGGTCGACAAAATAGGGGTCCTGCAATGCCGCCGCCTCCAGTTCCATGGCAATATCCAGCAGAGGATCGGTGGTGTTCAACACTTTTAGCACGTCATCGCAGGCTCGCTTGATGATCTTGGCGCGCGGATCATAGCTTTTATAGACGCGATGCCCAAAACCGTACAGGCGAAACTCATTTTGCTTTGACTTAGCCCGCTCGATCGCCGTCCTGACATTGCCTCCGCCCCGCTGAATCTCCTCGAGCATTTCAATGACCATCTGGTTGGCGCCGCCGTGCAACGGTCCCCAGAGCGCACAGATGCCGGAGGCAACGGCAGCGTAGAGGTTGACCCGGGCACTGCCTACCAGTCGGACCGTGGCGGTCGAGCAGTTCTGTTCATGGTCAGCGTGAAGAATCAGCAGGGTGTTCAACGCCTTGACGATCTCCGGGCGTATCTCGTAGTCATGAATCGGCGAACTGAACATCATGTTGAGGAAATTGGCGCAGTATCGCAGGTCGTGCCTCGGATAGACAAACGGCTGCCCAACCGATTTTTTGTAGGAAAAAGCAGCGATCGTACGCAGTTTGGAAATCAGCCTGGTCGCCGCCTTGTCAATATGCTCCTCCGGTTCGTCCGGACGATGCTGGCTTAGCTCAGGATAGAAGGTCGAAAGAGAGACCACCATGGCCGAGAGTATGGCCATCGGATGTGCGTGCTCGGGGTAGTAGTAGAAAAAACGCCGCATATCCTCGTGAATCATCGAGTGGCGGTTGAGCAGGCTCGACCACTCCTCGAACTCATCGGCATTGGGGATGCTGCCGTTGACCAGCAAATAGGCCACCTCGATAAAAGTCAGCTTCTCCGCCAGTTCCTCGATCGGATAGCCGCGGTGCCGGAGAATCCCCTGCTCGCCGTCCAAGAAGGTTATGCTGCTGGCGCATGAACCGGTGTTCATGAAACCATAGTCCAAGGTGATCGCACCGCTATCACGGCGCAAGCTGCTGATGTCAATACCCACCTCCCCCTCAGTTCCCACAACCACCGGCAGTTGAACCGTCTGATCGCGCAAGGTTAGTTCTGCAAATTCCCGGGCCATAGTACGTATCTCCTGTATATTATACCATAGGGAATTGCGAAATGCAGATTTCGTAGGTCGACTATCCGAGTCGACCAAGCGAATCGAGCCTGGTCGGGACAGACTCCCAACCTACAATTGGCTCGATTCGCCTATTTCGCAATTCCCTGATTATACCACCTCTGAATGACAACCTGCTATCGACATATAAGATAAAACTACTT
>SLNM01000119.1 GCA_007133055.1 Lentisphaeria bacterium | reverse complement strand
TGTCCATATCCAGCAGCAGTCCGTCCACTTTGCTGACCAGGAAGTTATAAAACCCATAGATGGGAATGGCCACGGCGAAACCGGCGGCGGTGGTCAGCAACGCCCGCCAAATATGTTCGGCCAGCAAGGCGGTATCGACCAGGGCGCCGCCGACTTCCATTTCCTGAAACAATCCAATCATGCCCACCACGGTGCCGAGTAATCCCAGCATGGGCGCCAGGTGAGCGATGGTGGCCAGCAACTTTAGGTTTTTCTCCAGCCTCGGCGCTTCGCTCAGACTCGCTTCCTCGACGGCCTGGCGCAAAGACCCTTCATCGTGCTCGCAACGCATGATGGCGGCGCGAATAACATGGGCGGCCGGCCCGGCGGCCTCCTCGCAGATGGTTATTGCCTCGACCGCATTGTTGCGCTTCAGGACATTGAACAAGCCGTGGAGAAAGTCGTGGATGTCAATTTGCGCCCGTCGAAAACTGTACAATCGTTCCAGTATGATAACCATTGCGACCAGTGCGCACATGATGATCAGCAGCATGATCAGGCCGCCTGCATTGAGCAGAAATTGAATTGAGAACATTACTGATTGCATGGTTTATTCCTCGATTAAGCGAAAGGAGTGATCAGCTTCAGTGCCTTTGCCAGGTGTTTAGGGAGATGGTCGGCGGTGAAGCAGGTTTCTCCCAGATCGTTGATTTCGGCCGCCAGTCCGTGCCAGAAGACGGCGATTCTGGCGGCATCGGCGGGTTTCTTCCCGCCTGCCAGCAGACCGGCTATAAGTCCGGCCAGAACATCTCCGGTGCCGCCGCTGGCCAGAGCGGAGCTGCCGCTGCTGTTGATCCAGAATTCGTCCTGTGCGTTGGCCACGACGGTGGCGGCGCCTTTCAGGACAACCATTGCCTGGCTGGCCCGGGCCAGGCTGCCGGCCTGTTCGATGCGCCCGCCTTCCGGTTTGGATGGCAAGTCAAAGGCGCGGAGCAGGCGGGTCATTTCGCCTGGGTGCGGGGTTAGAATCGAGTTTCCGAGCAGGCCTTGGAACCGATCTGAGTGCGCGGCCAGCAGGTTCAGGCCGTCGGCATCGATTACAGTTGGCCTGCCTTTTTGCAGAATTAATTTCATCGTTTCAGCGGTGGTCGGTTCGGTACCCACACCGGGGCCGAAGACCACGGTATCGGCCAGCCCGAGTAATTTTTCAAGTTCTTTTCGGCAGGATGCTCCGAAGCAACCGTTGTTCTCGGAAGGCAGTTGGCGAACAATCAGCGCCGCCGGCAATGGCGGAGCGGCGGTGTCCGTCCATAATCCTTCCGGCACCGCCATTGTTACCAGGCCGGCACCGCCCGCCTGGGCGCCGCGGGCGGTCAGGATCGGGGCGCCAATGTAGAGCGGCGAACCGGCCACCACTAGAACACGGCCAAACGTATTCTTGTGCGAGTCAACCGGGCGCCGGGTTAGCAGGGGCGCAATATCCCCGATGAAATCAACCTCGCCAGCGCTGCCGGCGCCGGCCACGGCGCTGTCCGGCAGGCCGATGTCGACTACCCGCAGACGACCGCAAAAGGGGCGGCCGCCTGCAGTGAACAGGCCCGTTTTTGGCAACCCCATAGTAACGGTCAAATCGGCCCGCACCGCCAAGCCGTCGGCGGCTTCGCCGGTGTCGCCGTTCAGGCCGGAAGGCAGATCGAGAGCCGCAACCGGTCGTCGGGCCGCATTGACCTGTTCGATCATATAATTGTATGGCGGGCGCGGTGGGCCGCTGAACCCGGTGCCGAGAAGTCCGTCGACGATTACGCAGTCCGCCGCCAAGGCATCCGCCGGCAGATGCTCCGGGCAAACGATAATCGGCACCGACGCAGGCAGTTTCTCGGCCATGCGGCGGGCATCACCGTCGAGTTCGTTTATTGGGCATACCGAATATAGGCTCGGGACGAATTCCTTCCCCTGCGCCAGCAGTCGGGCCACCACGCAGGCGTCCCCGCCGTTGTTGCCTTTGCCGACCAGGACGCTGATGCGTTGTCGGTGGTGCGGCTCAATGGTAGGCAGCCATCGGCAAATTTCCCGGTGGGCGCCGCGGCCCGCCCGCTCCATCAATTGCTCGCCGGCAATGCCTGCGGCAATTGCCTGCCGGTCCAGTTCGCGCATTTGCTTGACCGAAACAAGTTTCATGACGGTCCTTGGCGGCCTTTAGTCGGCCAGCCGGTTGAGTATTTCGTCTGGCAACTCGAGATTGCTGTACACTGCCTGGACATCTTCGTCCTCCTCCAGAGTTTCAAGCAGGCGGATGACTTGCCTGGCTTCGCCGACATCGTTCAGCTCCGTGGTGTTTTCCGGCAGCATGGAGATGGTGGATTCACTGACGGGAATATCGGCGGCGGTCAGGCAGTCCAGCACCGGCTCAAACGCCTCGGGCGGGGCGAGTATCTCCGCCTGCCCGTCGCTGACCTCGACCTCGTCGGCGTCCACTCCCGCCTCGATCAGCACTTCCAGGAGTAACTCGGCGTCGGCCTTTTGACCCTCCACCAGGAACCGCGCCTTGCGATTGAACATCCAGGCCACTGCGCCGTTGGCCGCCAGGTTGCTGTGGTTTTTGGTGAAGCAGGCGCGGAGGTTGGCGGCGGTGCGATTGCGGTTGTCGGAAAGACACGAGACCATGACGGCCACCCCGCCGGGGGCATATCCCTCGTAGGTCAGCTCCTCGAGAGTATCGCCTGCCAGTTCGCCCGTACCCTTTTTCACTGCTCGTTCAATGTTGTCGTTGGGCAGGTTGGCGTTTTTGGCGGCCACGATGGCGCTGGC
>SLNM01000358.1 GCA_007133055.1 Lentisphaeria bacterium | reverse complement strand
ATGTGGGGTGTCACCAGGCAATTGGGTGCGCTCAGCAGCGGGTTGTCGGCGCGGGGCGGCTCGGCGGCGAGCACATCCAGTCCGGCGCCGGCCAGCCGCCCCTCCCGCAGAGCTGCGGCCAGGGCCGGCTCGTCGATCAGCGGTCCGCGCGCGGTGTTGATAAGATAAGCCGTAGGCTTCATCCAGGCCAGGCGCTCGGCATTGATGAGCCCGCTGTTCTCCGCTGTCAGCGGACAATGCAGGCTGACCACGTCGCTGGTTCGCAGCAGTGTTTGCAGGTCGGTCAGTTCGGGATACTTCGCGGCCTGCGCCATCGGATCGCAAGCCCGCACCTCCATGCCGAAGACACGGGCCACCTCGGCCACGACCCGGCCAATGCGGCCGTAGCCGACGATGCCCATGGTCAGGCCGTCTAGTTCGACCAGTGGCTTGTCCCAATAGCAGAAATCCTGGCTGGCCGCCCAGCGTCCCTGACGCACGGTGCGGGCATGGTGCCCCACCTGCTGCACCAGCTCGAGCAGGAGCGCGAAGGTCATCTGGGCCACCGAACGGGTGCCGTAGGTCGGCACGTTCATCACCGGGATGGAGCGCTCGCGGGCGGCATCGATGTCGACCACGTTGTAGCCGGTGGCGAGCACGCCGATGGCGCGGAGTTCGGGAAGCTGGTCGAGCGTTTCCCGGGACAGCGGAGTTTTGTTGGTCAGGACGATCCCGGCATCCCGCGCCCGTTCGACGATCAGCTCCGGCGGCGTGCGATCATGGATGGTGCAGTTTCCCAGCGCCGCCAGCGGCTCCCAGGATAGATCGCCGGGGTTCAAGGTGTATCCGTCGAGCACGATAATGTTTGCCATTCTACCATTCTCCCTTTCTACCGAATTTACGGCAGGCCGCCTGCCCGAAGGCGGCGGCGGCGATGTCGATCTCCTCAAGCGCTTGCGCCGCCGACTTCCCGGCGGTGCCGCGGGCGGCGGAAATCAGGTGGTCGCATTCATTGGTGTCCATGAACCTGGCCGCCTCCAGCAGGCGCGGCTGATCCTCGTCGGGGATGACCATGAAGCCGTGCTTGTCGGCGTGGATGAGCTGGCCGGGGCGGACGGGGCGGCCGAAGACCTCGACCTCGCAGTTCCACTTGACCGGGCAGGAATGCCCATGGCCGACGCAAAGACGGCGGGCAAGCGCCTTGAAGCCGGCGTTGTTCATCTCGTCCAAGTCGCGGATGGCGCCGTCGATGATGGTGCCGACGCAGCCCAGGGCGCGGTGAATGTTGCTGTTGACCTCGCCCCAGAAGGCGCCGACCACCCTCGGCTTGTCAAGATCCTGCACGACCACGATCTTCGGACCGGGCACCGAAGCGACATAGGCCCGGTATTCACTCCAGGCGTTCGGGTTGGCGCGGGGATGTTCGGGGTTGCTTGGCTCGAACTGAACGGTGACGGCATAGCCGACCATCGGCCCCATCTGAGGCATGAAGTCGCGACATTCCTCGAGGTTGAAGCCGTCTCCGGCGATGTCGCAAGAGGTGATCTGCTCCCAGCCATTGTAGATGGTCGGGGTGTTCCAGCGCTTGAGCTGGAGGATTTCGGCGTGAGTCAGTGACATGATTTGCCTCTTTTTATCATTTTTTTCCGTTGAACATAATTAGTCTAGCCTTGGCTCAAGTCTTTGCAATTGCAACTTGGACTATAGCCCTTTGCCACAATGCCGGGGTTTCGGGGTTCAGGTTTCGGGTTTCGGGTTTCGGGTTTCGGGGTTCGGGTTTCGGGGTTCGGGGGTTCGACACAAAGTGTATTTCAGGCTGAATGCCTTGCTAGCCCCAAGGGGGCGGCTTCATCGTAGCCCCGGGCAACGCCCGGGGTAAGTGTGCAAACGAAGGAAACAAAGAAAAAGGCAAAAGAAAATTTCGGCGATTGAAAAAACTTCGTTTTCTTCGTTTCCTTCTGTTTAAATGATCCCATTAGTGATTATTAGTGTCCATTAGTGGTTGAAAAATGGTTTCAGGTTTCAGTGTTCAGGAATGCGCACCATGCGGTCGGGCACCTGACACCTGTACCCCGAAACCTGAAACCTCTACTCCACCCCCGTCATGCCGTCACGCCCTCGAACTCGGCCACCACCAGGGCGCCCGAGCGGAAATGATGGCCGGTGGTCGAGCCGCACTCGAACAGGCACCAGAGGCGGTCGCCATGACTGGCGAGATGGCTGTAGCCGGCCAAATCCGGCTCGACCACGCCCAGGTGGCGCCAACCGGCGCCGGCATCGTCGGAGGCCGCCAGAATCAGGCGGCGGCGGGGCTTGAAATAACCCTTGCCATCATATTCAACGTCTCCTTCCTTGCGCGGATCGGGGGCGGTGAAAAACAGGCGCTCGCCCTGACGAGCGTAGCTGGCCAGGCAGACGGCATCGAAAAGATCCTCGACAAAAGCCGGATGGGAGAAAGTTCGACCGCCGTCGCTGGAGATCGCATGCAGACGGCGGTTGACCGGCGACTCGGTGCGCAGGCCGATCAGCACGCGGCCGTCCGGCAGCTCCAGCAGAGCGCTTTCGTTGGGATTGACAATGGCGCGGCCATCCTTGGCATGGCCGCCGTCGACCGCGATCAGATCACTTAAATTCCAAGTCTCGCCGTCGGCTTCGCCGCGCAGCACCAAGACGACCGAAGGCCGATGACCGTGGACACCGCTGCCCAAACTAAGCCAGACTGGCACCAACAGGGTGCCGTCGCCGGTGCGCAGGCCGTGGCCCGGCCCGGTGGCGCAGACGCGGAAGGGATAGCGTGGCCGCAGCGGAT
>SLNM01000171.1 GCA_007133055.1 Lentisphaeria bacterium | reverse complement strand
TATTACGAAATGCATATTGAAACCCCCGGCGGAAACCTCGAATTCACCGGTGTCCGTATGCCCCGGGCAGTGCGGGAAAGCGGCCAGTTGATGGTCTATAGAACCGATCCCCACCTGGAAGTATCGGCGGAACGACTGCGGAATGTGCGGCGCACCGCGGCGCATGATTCCGAGGCGAGAGAAAGAGCCGCGCTGGTCGGCACCTTCTCCCATAGCGGGGCGGAATGGAATGTCGAGTTTGTCGTTCGAGGATACGCCAGGGACGCAGGTATCCGCCTGCGAGCCGAGGACATCGCCCTCAACACTATGCTGAAACCGGAAGGCGGAGCGGTAAGCCACATGCACAGCCGACTGCTTAACGCAGGCGAACAATATTTCTCCCTGCGCCTGCCGGAAGACGCACTTCTCTGGGGGGTTTACGTCCAGGACGAGCCGGTCCGCCCATTGCAGGGCGGGGACAACCGAATTTCCGTGCCTTTGCCTGCCACCGCCCGCACGGCTCACGTCGAGGTAAGTGTAGTCTGGTACCAGCCCTCGCCCCGTTTCGGAAACAGCGCGGCAATCAGCCTGCTGGCGCCGGAACTGGAACTTTCATCGCGGGAAGTCTGGTGGAGCCTGCACGCCCCAAAAGGCTATATGCTGACCGCAGCCGGCGGCAACATGGAATTCGTCTCGCCCACCCCCTGGTACGAGCAGGGACTGCCGGGAATCATTCGGAGTTTCCTACACAGACACCGGGCGCTGCTGCACACCCTGCTCAGGACGGCTTTGCTGATCATCGGCCTGGTGCTGCTGGCGGCCATCGCCGCAATACTTGCCAGAATTATTGTCTCCAGGCTTGGAGCCGCCTCGGACGAGCGCGCATTTCAGTGGTTGACACTCGGTCCGAAACTGCGGTCCGCCATAAAAATATCAGCCGTAGTCCTGATCCTGCTGCTGATCATGGCCGGCCTATTGCTGCCCGCTCTTTCGACCTCCAGGGAAAGAGCCCGGCAAATAAGCTCGATGAGCAATCTGCGGCAAATCGGAATAGCCTTGCAGTCTTATCAAATAGAACATGACGGCCGCCTGCCGCCGGACCTGGAAACCCTGATACGGGTCGAGGCTATCCCGCCGGAGTTGATTGTTTCGCCCTTGACCGGCCAGACTTATCGCTACGCCGCCCATGTCGATCCGGAAAAAGCCAGCCCCCGCACCCCCCTGGTCTGGGAGGATGCCGCAGATGATGAACCAAAAATAGTTCTTTTCCTGGATGCGTCGGTCGAAACCATCCCGGCCCGCGAGCATGTGCCTGAGATAGCTCTCGACGACCGCCTGGACATCAGGCCTGCGCGCTCGCCCATGGTGCTGCCCCCGGGCAGAGACCGGATGGTCGCGCGACCGCCTGCCGAGCCGATGCCGGAATTGAGCGAAGACTGGGGCGAGGTTTTTGAAATAATGCCTGAAGAGATGGACTTGGATGTCATCGAACCGCCACAGCCAGCCGGAATGCGACGGAGAACGGCGGCCAGAGAAGCGGAGCAGCGCGAGGAAATCTCACGCTCCATGCAAATGGCCGAGGCATACCGGCGGCGAGGACAGCTTGACGAGGCGCAGCAGCAGTATCGACAGGTTCTCGAGTCCAAACCAGAAAGCGAGGTTGCCCAGCGCGAGCTGGAACGCCTCGATATTATGCGCCAGGAAAAAGTAGTGGCCGCGCCAGAGGCGGCGGAAGCCGCACCGACACCGCCCGACATCGCACCGCCAACCACGGTTCGCCAGAACTACCGACTCGGCGCTTTCCTGGCCTACGCCGAAGAGCTGGAACGTGAACTGGGACGGCAATGGCACGAGGAAATGGCTCTGACTCAAAGCCAGCGCTCCCTGCTCATGGTCGCCACCGGACGCCAGACCGAGGCGCAACTGCCAGGAGAAATCCGGGCGGAGAGAATCGGCGGCGACCTAATCCTGACCGGAGCGCAGGCGGGTGTGGCCGGAGCCGTGCGGAGTATTTCCGACCTGCAAAGCCGAATGCTCGAGGAAACCCGGACGATTACCCGGCACAGACAGCGGGAGCGCGAAGAACAGGCGGCCAGGCGTCGGGCCGAAGCACGCCGACGGCAAGCCGTCGAGAGTGTCCAGGCCGAATTCGGCAGCGGCACCATTACCGGCAGCCGGGGAGCGGGACCGCTGCCAATTGAATTCTCTTTCCCGGTATTCGATGCCGAGGAATATGTGTTCCATACAGTCTATGCCGGCACCGCCCAGCCAAGAGTGGAGATCAGTTCGCTGCGCAACGGGATCGCCATAGTGCTGCAGGCACTGGCGGCGCTGCTGGCGGCCGCTGTCCTCGGCCTGGCCATGCGGCAATCCCCAGGCCTTGGCGCGGCGGCCGGAGTTGCAATGGCCGGAATCTTCGCCCTTATAATTTATTATGCCGAAGGCGGATTCGCCGCCGCCACAGCGGCAATGGCTCTGGCAGGCGTACTGACAGCAGCCTTGGTCAGCGTCGCGAGCCTCTGGAGACGTCGAGCCTCTGGAGACGGCGGGCCGCCTGAAAACGGCGGGCATCTGAAAACGGCGGGCACCGAGTTTGAGTTCAACCTTTAGGTTGTTTTTTGCCCGCCCGTTGCGTGGTGGAGGCAGGTACGCTGAAGCGTGAACTCAAACGGATGGCGGGACTCCTGGAGACGGCGGGCTCCGCCGTTAACCACCGTCCGAGGCCGGACGGCTCCAGGGATAATCGTCGCCCGCGAACCGGTGGTAATACGGTCGCTATGTCTGACCACACGCGAGGTGGTCATGATCCTCG
>SLNM01000072.1 GCA_007133055.1 Lentisphaeria bacterium | reverse complement strand
TGCGCTTGCGAAAATTCTCCAGCTCGGCGCGGACTCGCATTTGCTTGTCAGTGGCTTCCTGCAACTGCCGCCGCAGCTCGTCCAGGCTGACTTCCGCCTCCGGCTGATCGGCTGTCCCGGTCTCAGCTTCCTGCCGCGCCTCGTTTGACGGCGCAGAGTGCGAATCTGACGCCGCATGGCCGCCACGTTCTGATTTCTTCTTTTTCTGTCTGCTCATAGTCCTTGTTACTCTCCGCTGTCAGGTTTGCTCATCTTGAAGACGCCCCGGCGTAGCTTCATGGTGATCCCACTGCAGGCCGCCGATCACGGACTGGGCGATGTTAGTAAGATGATCACCAATTTTCTCGGCGTTATCCACCAGGTCGATAAAGATCAGACCCGCCTCCGCCGAGCATTCGTTTCTTCCCATTCGCTGGCAGTGATTCTTGCGCAGCTCAACCTGCATTATATTCAAGTTTTCCTCGATTTCCAGGGCGGCCCGGGCGGCGGTCTTGTCCCCTGCCCTTAAAGCCGACATTACGTAATCGAACATATCGCTCAGATTGGACATCAGCCGCTGCGATTCATCCTGCGCCTCCTGGCTGAAAACCAGTTTCTGCGAGATTTTGCGCTCGGCTACTTCCGCGATATTGACCGCCAGGTCCCCCACTCTTTCCAGGTCATTGACCGTATGCAGCCTGATCGGAATGGCATTGGATATATCATCGGACAGAGGCCGTTGTGCCAGTTCGCTTAGATAGGCGGTGATTTCATATTGAAACTCGTCAGTCTGCTCTTCCTTGCCGCGGACAAGGGCGAGCTTTTTATGGTCGTCCTCGATCAGCCCTTCCACAGCCTCGAGAGTGGCCGCCCGGGCAATTTCGGTCATCCGCAGCAGCTCCCGGGATACCTGGTCGAAGGCGATGTCCGGGGTGTCCAAAAAATACTTTTCCAGAACCACAGGCTGCACATCGGCTTCGTATTCTCGGACTGGGATCAGGCGCAGGACAATTTTCTCCAAAACCCCGACAAAAGGCAGAAAAATCAGCATGTTAACAACCTTGATAATCGTGTTCGCCGCCGCCATCTCCGCCATGATTGTGCTTTGCATTAATTTCCAAGGAGTTATAGACGACACAAACGGCGCAAACCAACCAATCCACACTATGGGTAGTACGTAGACCACTCCGATCACATTGAAAATGGTATGCCCCATGGCGGCTCTTCTGGCATTCCTCGAGGCTCGTGTCGCAGCCAGTTGAGCGGTGATGGTGGTGCCGATGTTGTCGCCTAGAATAAAAGGAATGACCAGGTTCAAAACAACGTTCCAGTCAGTACCAAAAGCTCCCTGCAAGGCGAGCACCTGGATAGTCATAATGGAAGCCGAACTGCTCTGCATCAAGACCGTCAGAATGGTTCCGGCCAATACCGCCAGCAGAGGATAATGTGACAGTGTGATTAGGATTTCCTGGGCCCGGGCGCTGTCCTTTATCGGCTCAAAGGCCGCCTGCATAAAGCTTACACCGACAAACAGCAGGCCGAAGCCCAGCATTATCCTGCCAATGTTTTTGTTCCGCTGTTTTTTTGCCATCGTACTGGAAAAAAAACCTATGCCTATGATCGGCAGCGCATACGCGGTAATGCGAAATCCGCCAAAACCCAATATTGACACCAACCAGGCGGTAACCGTGGTTCCCACATTGGCGCCAAGCACGACGCAAAGAGCTTGATTTAAAGACAGCAAACCGGCATTGACAAAGCCAACGGTCATCACGGTTGAAGCCGAGCTGGACTGGATAAGCACGGTAACCAGCGCCCCGAGGCCAACCGCAACAACTCTCTTTTTCGTCAATGCAGCCAGCAAACCTTTCAGTCTGCTCCCCGCCACGGCCTTGATGCCGTCGGACATCATGCTCATGCCGAAAAGAAAGAGACCCAGGCCGCCGATGACTCCAAAAACCATCTCATGTACGCTCATTCCACGCTGCCCCTTCGATATAGCGTGCAAAAAATAATAAACCCTGCGGCAAAGCAGTCTAAAATAATGCCTCAAAGACAACGGTCAACAGCAATGGATGCATTGTCTTACTATAGGCACTTCGAGCGCGGCAGTGTCGATGTGCCTTGCGGGGTGCGCAGAGGTTGCACCGACTTCCGGCGAAGCTCGGCGCACCTAAAGTAGGTTGGACCTCGCTATTCTTGAGCACAAAGGGATCGCAAGTTGAATGACGCTTGCACACATAGTCGACAAACTTACTCGCCACGCTTCATCGGATACGCTTGGTCGCCCAGCTTCCTAACGGGGCGCATCGGTTAAGCGGGTCGGATAAGGGTGTTGGGGGGGCGCGAAGCGTCGAACTCGTACACCGCTCTCGTCCACCGCTATCGTCGGCCGAAAGACAATGTGCGCGACAAGGCTATTGGTCGCCGCGCCGGGTAAGCGGGTCGGGTAAGGCTGTTCGGGGCTGCCGCGTAAACGCGGAACTGCGGCAGTTGCATGATGCGGCGCGAGTCATTGGTAATTCGGTCGTCCTCGGCCGTGGCACTCGCCAATGGTACAGATGGCATTTTTTCAACCGCCTGACACACTTATGTGAGTCAAACGTTTTTTGAGGTTTGTAAAATTATTCCAGATAATAGCGGTCTTCACCTTCAATGCGGCCAAGTGGTCAGGCAGACGAATCACGCGAATCTACGCGAATAGGGCACGAAGCGGTAAATCTTGGTAGCCACAAAGGGGCGGCATCATCGTAGCCCAGGGTTGAGCGCAATGCAACCCTGGGTAGTAGTGATCAAAAAAATTGTGCCCTGAAGGGGCACCTCAATTGTG
>SLNM01000332.1 GCA_007133055.1 Lentisphaeria bacterium | reverse complement strand
CATTTCGCAATTCTCTGTAAAAAAAAGCGCGGTCCGGGCACCGCCTCAAGTGCGATAGTCGGCGTTGATCCTGACATACTCATAGGAAAGATCGCAGGTCCAGACCGTGAACTCCTGGTCTCCCGCTCCCAGCGCCAAATCGATCTTGAGTTCGTCTGTCGCCACCGCCTTCTCCTGTTCGAACAGAGGCGTCCCGGCATCGACTCCGTTTCGAACCATCGGCACTCCCTGAATATTCAGAGCCAGCCGATCCGGCTGCAATCGGACACCGGAACAACCGGCGGCCGCCAGTATCCGACCCCAGTTCGGATCGCCACCGAACCAGGCAGTCTTGCACAAGACAGAATTGGCGACCGCCTCGGCGCACTGCCGCGCCTCCGCCACCGTTGCCGCTCCATGCACGCGCAGCTCGACAAACCGGGTGGCGCCCTCGCCGTCCAATACGATTGCCCGGGCCAAATACCCGGCCAGCCAGTTGAAGGCGGCGGCAAACTCGGCGGCCTGCGGATGCTCCGCGGTTAACTCGTGATTGCCTGCCTGCCCGTTGGCCAGCGCCAGGAATGTGTCGTTGGTGCTGCCATCGCCGTCAACCGTGATCCGATTGAAGGATAAATCCAGCGAACGGCACAGGCATTCTTCCAGGAAAGCTCCGGACACCTTGGCGTCAGTCGTGACATAGGCAAGCATAGTCGCCTGCCTGGCAGATGCCGCGACTAGCTTCGGCGCAATCATTCCAGCTCCCTTGGCCATGCCGCCGACAGTTACCTGGCAGCCATCAATTTCAAGGCTTGCCGCCGCCGTCTTGGGGCGCGTATCGGTGGTCATAATGGCGGCGGCGGCGGCCTCGCCGCCAGCCGGACTCAGCCCTCGCACCGCTTTCCCGACACCGGCTATGATCTTGTCCATTGGCAGCGGCACACCGATACGGCCAGTCGAACTGACCAGCACCTCGTTCGGCTCGATCCGCAACTGGCGCGCCACCGCGCCGGCCGTGGCCAGCGTGTCCCGCCAGCCTTGGTCGCCGGTGCAGGCGTTGGCATTGCCGCTATTGACGAATACCGCCCGCAACACCTGCCCCGAAGACATCAGATCACGCCCGTATAGAACCGGCGCCGCCGCCACTGCACTGTCGGTGAAGGCCGCCGCCGCCGTGGCCGGACTGGCGCTGACCAGCAGAGCACAGTCTGGCTGGTTGTTCCTCTTCAAACCCGCCGCCACTCCGGCAGCGGAATAACCGCGCGGGCTGACAACAGTTCCGTCGGTCAAAATGGAAAATACGCTGTTCATTGGTCTGCCTGTCCGAATAAGTATGCCGTTGGTACACCTTCCCCGCCACCCAGTCGGTTCGCATGGAATGCTTTTACAATACCGCCTGAACCGACACAATTCAAAAACCATTTCGACATCATCAAGGTAAGTGTTGCGCGACAGGCGGCTTGCCTCCCTGCCGACCAGGCGATAAATTGCCATGTTGACACAACAAGCCCGGCTTCAATATCATTTCAGCCGAAAAACCTAACCCCCAGCCGGAGACTGCAACCATGGTCAAGCGCAATCAACTGGTTGAATTCCTGGACGACCTTCTGCCTCTTCCCACCGGAATCGAGGATGCTTCGAACAACGGTCTGCAAGTGGAAGGCGGGACTAGCGTGCGCAAGGTGGCCTTCGGGGTCGATGCCTGTCTGGCTCTGTTCAAACGGGCGGCGCAGGCGAAGGCCGACTTTATTTTCGTCCATCACGGTCTGAGCTGGGGCGAAGGCTGGCGCCGGCTGACTGGCCGCACTGCCGAACGAATGCGCGCCCTTTTCCTGCATCGCCTCTCTCTATACGCCTCACATTTACCTCTGGACGCCAGCCCGCAAGTTGGCAATAATTTCGAGATTGCCCGACGGCTCGGCTTGGAAGACCTGGTTTCAGCTTTCGAGTATCACGGAGGCGAAATCGGCTGTGCGGGGCAACTGCCCGAACCTATGCCAGCCTCCCGGCTGTGCCAACTGATTAATCAGCATCTGAGCACTCGGAGCCACTGCTTCGACTTCGGAAGGAAGAAAATAAAGACCATCGGCATCGTCTCCGGCGGCGGCGCCGATGCGGTTGCCGAATGCGCCCGTCGCGGCATCGACGTTCTGCTGACCGGAGAAGTCGGACATCCGGATTACCATGCCATGGCCGAGGCCCGGCAAACCGTGATTGCCGCCGGCCACTACCGCACTGAAACACCCGGTGTGGAGGCGGTTGCCCGGCGGGTTGCCGAGAAGTTCGACATCCAGACTGTGTTCATAGACCTGCCAACCGGATTGTAGTCCAATGGAAACGAAGACAAACAAATCGGGAACATCGCCGCGGCCTCCCGCCCCGAGCCGGATTTGGCTGGAGATAGACCTCGAAAAAATCCGCCAAAACTACCTCCGGGTCTCCGATGCGGTCGCCCCCTGCGATGTAATGCCGGTACTCAAAGCCAACGCCTACGGCACCGGGGTCGAGAACATCGCCTGCGCCCTGGCCGCCGCCGGGGCGCGACGCTTCGGAGTGGCCGATCTGAACGAAGCACTGAACCTGGCGGACGTTGGATACCAGCCCCAGATCCTGGGGGCGGTGCTGCCAGAGGAAATCCCCGCCGCTATTGCCGCCAAAATAACTCTGCCGATTACCGACATCCACAGCGCCCGTGAAATCAGCCGCCAGGCAACCGCCGGCAATACCAGCGCCCGCTGCCAAATTCTAATCGACAGCGGCATGGGACGCCTCGGAATACTGCTGCCCAAAGCGGCAAAGGAAATTTTGGACATTGCCAAAATGCCCAGCCTGGAACTG
>SLNM01000208.1 GCA_007133055.1 Lentisphaeria bacterium | reverse complement strand
TTCAAGGAACTCGGCGAGGCCTACGAGGTGCTCAAGGACCCCGAAAAGCGCAAGAAATACGACGACCTCGGCGCGGGCTGGCGCCAAGGGCAAAGCTTCACTCCCCCGCCGGGGTGGGAGTCCGCGTTTGCAGGCGGCTTCGGCGCGAGGGGAGGCCAGCGAACGCACCGCCAGCAGAGCGCCGACTTCGGCCAGTTCAGCGACTTTTTCGAGATGCTCTTCGGCGACGCCGGGCTGTCGGGCTTCTCGGACGCGGGCGGGGGCGCGGGATTCGACTTTGGAGGGGGCGCGGCCCAAGGCTTTCAAACGCGCCCCCAGCGGGGCCGCTCGCAGGAGGCGGAGGTGACCATCTCGCTGGAAGACGCCGCCTTCGGGGCGACAAGGACCATCGCTTTGGAAACCGCCGAACCCGCTCCCAACGGCAGCGTGAAGCGGAGCACCAAGAACCTCAAGGTGAAGATCCCCCCCGGCACAACCGAGGGGTCGCGCATTCGCCTGGCCGGACAGGGCGAAAAGGGCCCCGCCGGAGGCGCAGCGGGCGACCTGTTCCTCAAGGTCAACCTGGCCAAGCACCCCCGCTTCGAGGTGGAGGGCAGCAACCTGCGCACGAAAGTGCCCGTGGCCCCGTGGGAGGCCGCCCTTGGCGCGGAAGTGCGCGTGGAGACGCTCGACGGCGCAGTGAACCTCAAGGTGCCCCCCCGCACCTCCAGCGGCAAGACGATGCGCCTGCGCGGCAAGGGCCTGCCCACGAAGGAAAAAGGGAGCCGAGGCGACCTCTACGCCGAAATCCGCATCGTCTTGCCGGAGAAGTTGACCAAAGAAGAGCGCGAGTTGTACGAGAAACTGCGGGAAGTTTCGCCCTTCAACCCCCGCAAGTAGGCAGGCTTCCAGCCTGTCAGCGGGATGGATGGAACCGCAGAAGGACGCGGATACGGCACGGGGCAAATGGCTGTAGGGTGGGCTTCAGCCCACCAACCCGCACCGCAACTGGTGGGGTGAACCCCACCCTACGCGTGCTCGTTCATCGATCATCATTCATCATTTAGCATTCACCGTTCATCATGCGCACCTTTCGGAGATAAAGACCATGGACATGAACCGCCTCACCATGAAATGCCAGGAGGCCATCCAAGAGGCCCAGACCAAGGCCGTGCGCTTCGGCCACCAGGAGGTGGACGTCGAGCACGTGCTGCTGGCCCTTTGTGAAGACGAGCAGGGTTTGACGCCGCGCATCTTCGCCCGCATGGGCGCGGACGCGGCGGCTTTGCGCGGCGAGGTGGAGGCCGAACTGGGCCGCCGCCCCCGCGTGTCCGGCCCCGGCGCGCAGCCGGGCAGCATCTACGTGACCCAGCGCTTCAACCAAACCCTCGTCCGCGCCGAAGACGAGGCCAAGCGCCTGAAGGACGAGTACGTCTCCGTCGAGCACCTGATCCTGGCCATGACCGAAGAGGGCGAGGGGGGCGCGGCGGGCCGCATCCTCAAGAAGCACGGCGTAACCCGCGACAGCTTCCTCGCCGCCCTGGCCGAGGTGCGCGGCAACCAGCGCGTGCAGAGCGCCAACCCCGAAGGGGCCTACGAGGCGCTGCAGCGCTACGGCCGGGACCTGGTGGACGAGGCCAAGCGCGGCAAGATGGACCCCGTCATCGGGCGCGACGCCGAGATCCGCCGGGTCATCCGCGTCCTGTCGCGCAAGACCAAGAACAACCCCGTGCTCATCGGCGAGCCGGGCGTGGGCAAGACCGCCATCGTCGAGGGCCTCGCCCAGCGCATCGTGCGCGGCGACGTGCCCGAAGGGCTGAAGGACAAGACCGTCTTCGCCCTCGACATGGGCTCCCTCGTTGCCGGGGCCAAGTACCGCGGCGAGTTCGAGGAGCGCCTCAAGGCCGTCCTGCACGAGATCCGCGAGTCCGACGGCCAGATCCTCCTCTTCATTGACGAGCTGCACAACATCGTCGGCGCGGGCCGGGCCGAAGGCTCGATGGACGCGGGCAACATGCTCAAGCCCATGCTCGCGCGCGGCGAACTGCACTGCATCGGCGCGACGACCTTGGACGAGTACCGCAAGCACGTCGAAAAGGACGCCGCCCTCGAGCGCCGGTTCCAGCCCGTACTCGTCGAGCCGCCTACCGTCGAGGACACCGTGTCCATCCTGCGCGGCTTGCGCGAGAGGTTCGAGGTCCACCACGGCGTGCGCATCCAGGACAATGCCGTCGTGTCCGCCGCGGTCCTGTCCAACCGCTACATCAGCGACCGCTTCCTGCCGGACAAGGCCATTGACCTCGTGGACGAGGCGTGCGCCATGATCCGCACCGAGATTGACAGCATGCCCGCCGAACTCGACGAGGTGACCCGGCGCGTCATGCAGTTGGAGATCGAGGAGGCGGCCCTGAAGAAGGAGAAGGACAAGGCGTCCAAGGAGCGGCTGAAGACCCTCCGCAAGGAACTGGCCGACCTGCGCGCCAAGAGCGACGCCATGCGCGCGCAGTGGGAGAACGAGAAGGAGGCCATCCACAAGGTGCAGGCCCTGCGCGAGGAGATCGAGCAGGTCCGCCGGGGCGTGGAGGAGGCGCAGCGCGCCTACGACCTGAACAAGGCCGCCGAACTCCAGCACGGCAAACTGCCTGAGTTGGAGCGGAAACTGCACGAAGAAGAACAGCGGATGGCCGAGCGGCAGGAATCGGGCCGGCTGCTGCGCGAGGAGGTTACCGAGGACGAGATCGCCGAGATCGTCTCGCGCTGGACAGGCATCCCCGTGTCGCGGCTCGTGGAGGGCGAGAGGGAGAAACTGCTCAAACTGGACCAGACCCTGCACAAGCGC
>SLNM01000140.1 GCA_007133055.1 Lentisphaeria bacterium | reverse complement strand
GCTTCCAGCCTGCTGGTGGTGCCGGCCTCCCTGATCGGTAATTGGCAGGATGAAATCGGCCGTTTCCTGCCCGGCCTGCGAACCGTGGTTGCCCATGCCTCGGCCATCGGCGACTGCGCCCGCACCGGGCTGGAGGAGGACGAGCTGGCCGGTCTCGACCTGGTGATCACAACCTACGGCATGGTCAACCGCAGTCCCTGGCTGCGTCAATATCATTGGAATTATGTGATACTCGACGAGGCGCAGGCGATCAAGAACCCCACCACCCAGCAGACCCGGGCAGTAAAAAAACTGCCATGCCGCAACCGCATGGTCATGACCGGCACCCCGGTCGAGAACCGTCTCGACGATCTGTGGAGCCTCTTCGACTTCCTCAACCCCGGCCTGCTCGGCAGCAGCCAGGAATTCAAACGCCTGATCGCCAACATTCACGAACAGCCCAACGGCTATGCCCGCCTGCGCCAGGTCACCTCGCCCTATATCCTGCGCCGTTTGAAAACCGACCGCTCGATCATCTCGGACTTGCCGGAGAAGATCGAGATGAAGACCTACGCCAACCTGTCCCGCCGCCAGATCGTGCTCTACCGCGACCTGGTCAAGACGCTCGAACACTCGCTGCTCGAAGCCGAAGGCATCCAGCGCAAGGGCCTGGTCCTGTCCTCCCTGATGAAGTTCAAGCAAATCTGCAACCATCCCGACCAATACCTGGGGGACGGAGACTTCCGGGAAGCCGACAGCGGCAAGTTCGCCCGGCTGCGGGAAGTCTGCGAAACCGTCCTGGCCAAGCGCGAGCACCTCCTGGTCTTCACCCAGTTCCGCGAAATGATACAGCCGCTCGACCGCCTGCTGCGGCAGGCCTTCGGGCGCGACGGCCTGGTCATCCATGGCGGTGTCCCGGTCCGCCAGCGGCAGCAGCGGGTCGAGCGGTTCCAGCAGTCGCGCGACTATCTGCCCTACATGGTGCTCTCGCTCAAGACCGCTGGCGTTGGCCTGAACCTGACCCGGGCCAGCCATGTGGTCCACTTCGACCGCTGGTGGAACCCCGCCGTCGAGAACCAGGCCACCGACCGCGCCTTCCGCATCGGCCAGCAGCGCAATGTGGTGGTCCACAAGTTGGTCTGCAAGGATACCGTCGAAGAGAAGATAGACGCCATGATCGAGTCGAAGACCGCCGTCTCCGAACAGGTGGTCGCGGCCAGCCAGGGCGAAGGCTGGCTGACCGAGATGTCCAATACCGAGCTGACCCGGCTCTTCTCGCTCTCCGCCAGCCACCCAGCCTGAGGCGGGAGCTTTTTTGCGGGGAACCGTTTTTGCAGAAACGCTTTCCCGACATAAACACTCCCAAAAACTTCTGGGCTGAAAACGAAAGGATTAGAGGTCGGATAGGATGCGAAGGCCGCATACAGACAAAACCCCCTGTCCGGACAATGCCGTACAGGGGTGTGGGGGAGTTTTTGCTTAGTTTATCGCAGGTGGGTTGTGCGGGGAATGGTACGCCTCACTTTCGGCGCGTAACAGCGTAAAGTGCAGGCGATGGTTGGCCGGTCTTCGTTTCATTCCTCGATGGTCTGCTAAACCCGCCGTCTGTCGGTAGTGGCGAGGTGTCCGATCCACCATTAAGCGAACACGGCGGGAATATCTGATACGGACTACTTTCGGTCTTACGCAATTTCGGACGCAGCCCTACAAACCGCGCCCTCGCTCCTTTCAAATAGTCTTCAACCAGCTCACAGCATATCCATTTGCGGTTAAGCGACTCTGCAACTTCACCCGTGACACATGAACCGGCAAAAGGGTCAACCACAAGGTCTTCCTCATCGGTTAGCATGCGAATGAAATACTCGGGAATCCCGGCGGGGAATCTGGCCGGATGCGCCGGCAATCCATTTGCCTTGCAATACTCCTGGTAGGCTCCGTTCGATTCCGTATTGGCAAGAGCAAGCAAATTCGGAGGAACAGACCCCCCGTTATCACGTCCGAACTTGGTAGAAATATCATGCCCGGATGGACGCAACTTTGGGGTGTATCCGTTCTTTAGGAGCGATTTCATAGATTCACTGTAAGGCGCAAGGATACGTTTATTTGATGCCTTAGGCCAAGGAGTACGCGATAGCCACCATATGCAGTTGATTGCATCCTTAACTCGAATGCGACGAATATTTACCCACTCTGCTGGGGTTGGGAGCTTCGACGGATTCCACCAATAATGCTCTTGACACAAATGAAAGCCGTAATCCCTGCATAAGGTCATGAGTAGTTCAAAATGATACAGGGACTTCGTCGGTAGACCGGACTTCCATGCACTACCTATATCGATGACCAAGCTACCTTGCTTCTTCAAAACGCGACGCATTCCCTCGGCGAAAGGCTTGAACCATTCAACATATTGGTCGGCATCCTCGTTTCCGTATGCCTTTTTTCGAACCAACCCGAAAGGCGGAGAAGTAAGAACAAGATCGACGGACTCGGGTTTCAAGGTCTTGTGTAGCAAACCGAGTGAGTCACCTAGATAAATATGACCATGTTCGGTTTCTTCATAACTTTTAGGCTCCAAAATATCGTACAGGTACCCCTGCTCCTTGATTTCGTCTGGTTCATCTTCCTGAACCGCATCCATATGGAGGCGGCGAAGATAGTCGCTCAGCGATGTGAAGCCGGCAGACGTGGCCGCAGCTTCCATTTCGCCGTATTCGCTGGCGGTGAGACGGAAGTTTACGACCCGGCTCCGCGGATTTTTGCTTTTTGGTCTAGACATGGGGGATACCGTAATACATCAACCGTCCTGCGTCAACCCTTTACTGTAAGACATGTACTATTGGCG
>SLNM01000312.1 GCA_007133055.1 Lentisphaeria bacterium | reverse complement strand
CGCCGACCGGGGTGGTCAGGGGCCCTTTGATGCCGACCAGGCAATCCCGAAAGGTTTCGACGGTTGCATCCGGCAGCCACTCCCCGGTCTGCCGGTGTGCTTTCTCACCGGCCAGCACCGCCCGCCAGGCAATTTGCCGACGACCGCGATAAGCCTTGGCAACAGCAGCGTCAAAGACACGCACCGAAGCCGCCCAAATGTCGGGGCCAATGCCGTCGCCCTCAATGTAAGGGATTATCGGATGGTCCCCCACCCGGAGCCCGGAATCGGTCATTACGATCTTATCCGCCATAAAAAAAACACCTTTCCTGTTTGTAACCTAAAGTTTTGCCAGGGGTGACTGAAAAAACCCCCTACTCTTAGCGGCAGCGCCGCCAATCATATAGTCTCGCCCACAGTTGTCGATTCAAACCCTGCGACACCATCAATTTTTCGACCGGCGCCGGCAAACGAAGCGTCTATTGCCCGACCAGTTCCAGCGAACTCCGGGCCTGACTGATCAGTTCATTGGCTTCGCCAATCAACTCAGCCTCGGTTTCCGGCGCTGTTTCCAAAGCCTGTCGCAGAGCTTCGAGAGCCTCCCGCGGTCTGTTCTGATGCATATAAACCCTGCCCAGGTTCAGATATGCACTGGGCAGCGCCTTCAGCCTCAGGGAGCGCTGCAAAGTGGTTTCGGCGTGGGCCGAAAGACCGGCCTTGTGCTGAGCATAGCCGAGAGTGTCCAGGATATGCGCCCGAACCTCGACATTTTCCTCGGTAATCAGGGTCAGAGCTTTCTCCGCCAGCTCAACTGCCCTGAACGGGTCATCGCCAATCCTAGCCACCTCGTAGGCCAGGTTGTTGAGCAGCACCGGATCATCAGGGGTTGCCCGCATGGCCTCGCTAAGCACTTCTTCCGCCCGTTGATGCAGCTGCTGCTTACTGTATGCAGCGGCCAGCAGAATCAAGGATCGCACGTAGACCGGGCTGTCCGGGTTCAACTGGCCTCTGACCCGCGCCAGTCTGCGGGACGCCTCCTGCCAGCGCCCCTCCTCGTAATCTCCGACCGCGCGAATCAATTGGACCAACCCCTCGCCGTCGTATGGTGCAACCATCGACAGCAGCTCATTCCACCGCTCCTCGTCCCGTAGGTTCCGCCAGGCTCTCTCCAGAACCTGGTACTGAAAGCGGGGTTCGGCGCGGCCTTTGGTAAACGCTTCGAGAAATGCCATCATGGCTTCCGCGTCGCGCCCGACAGCGGCCAGCGCCTGTCCGGCCCGAATCTGGACGGTGGGGTTGCCGCGCACCGCTTCGTCGGCGTCGGCGACCATTTCGACCACGGTTTGCCGGTGCTCCAGGCTCAGCAGCATGTCCAGGTATTCATTAAAGACGTTGACATCGCCCGGCGCCTGTTCGTAGACTGCGGCAAAAAGGTCGAGTGCCTCCTGCTGCCGCCCCATGGCTCTTTCCATGCGTGCCCGCCAGAGATTGGCCAGTACCGAGGCCTGTCGGTGATCCGTGTCGGCGGCCAGCTTCTCCCATTCATCGAGCATCTCTCGCATACGCCGATATTGTCCCTCGCTAAGATATAGCTGTGCAAGCATGGCTCTGTATTGCGTATTCAACGGATGACGCACCAGCAAGCGTGTGAGATGATCAATCGCCTCGGCAGGCCGATTGTTCTGCCAGCTCCAGCCAACCAGCATAAACCGGGCTTCAGCGTAATGAGGATCGACTTCCAGCGCTCTTTCCAGGCTCCTTCGCACCGTCGCCCCATCGCGACTTAGCTCGGAATGGGACCATAGCAACTGTGCTTTCTGAAAGTGAGCCTGGGCCAGGCCGGGTGCCATGTTGATCACTCGGTCAAGCGTGTTCAAAGCTTCCCGGGGCTGACCGGCTGCGCTTTGGGCTCGGGCCATGAGCAATCCTGACTGCCCGGTAAATCTATGCTCCCGAACGAATGTATCAATCAGACTTAGTGCCTGCCGATGGTTTTCCCGCATCAGGTTGGCTTCCGCCATCATCAGCAGCAACTGATGGTCGTTGCTGCGTTCGTAAAGATCGGCCAGCAGGGGCAGAGCCTCCTCCGGCCGATTCTCCTGCATGAGCATTTCAGCCAAATAACGACTGCCGATTGGCTGCCGGTCATCCTCCAGTTGACGAGCACGTTCCAAGGCATCTGAAACCGTCTCCCGCCGGGCTCCGGTCTGCTGGAGAAACTGCGCATACTGAGTCCAGGCTACGGTTCCGGCCAGGTCGCCGCGCCGCTGCAGAAAGGCCTCAAGCAACTCCCTGCCCTGCTCGATCCGATCCGTCATCGCATGCATTCTGGCAGTCAGCAGAACGGCCGAGAAATCATCGGGGTTGCCCGAGCGCAAATCTTGCAGTAGCCTAGCCGCTTCCTCGAACTGACGATTGCGCAGATAGAGATTGGCGACATGTAAAAGATTATCCCGGTCGTCCGGATGCATCTCCGCCATCCGCAGGCGCAGTTGCAAGGCCTGTTCGCTGCTCTCGAACTGTTCGAGATAATTCAGAAATGTACGCACCAACTGCTGGTCTTCCGGAGCCAACTGCAAGGCGTGTTGCATGTACTGCATGGCCTGGTAGTTAAAGCCGCGTGCGGCGCTCACGGTGATTAGGTTGCGAACGACATCGACATTGTCCGGCCGTCGGGCCAGCGCCTGCTCCAGGACTTGCTGAGCCTGGCTGAGATCACCTCTCTGCTCGTGGGCGATCCCGAGCAGGAAGAGCACCTGCGAGTCCGCTTCATCAGCCTCCACCATGCGCTGCAAACGAGAAACGGCGGCCAGCGATTCTCTGCGGGCCAAATCCAGACGGGCATGT
>SLNM01000044.1 GCA_007133055.1 Lentisphaeria bacterium | reverse complement strand
TCGATGCGTTGCAGGGCCAAAACATATTGCCAGTACACATTTTCAACCTGGGCAATCAAGGATTCTGCCACCGCCCGCACTTCGTATTCGGAAAGGCGGGTGTCGAGCCGTGCCTTATGCAATTCAGCCACGGTCACGGTTCGTCCCGCTCCTCGCAGCAGAGGCTGTCTGGCGGTCACCCCAAGACGGGCGGTGTAACCTTGGTCGGCATCGCCGCGCTGAATCCGGTCGGCACCGGCTTCCAATCCCAGGCGGCCGCCGAGAGGGTGCAGCCATGTCAGATCGCCCTGCAGCGAAGTGGCACCCTCGTCGATATAGCCGTCAACCTGTTCTCGTGCCTCGGTTCTTGCCCGGCGTTCGGTTGCTTCCAGCATGATGGTCGGATCGAAGACGCTTTCCTCGATTATCTCCCGCTGCCGTCGGATGGCCGGTTCCAAACGCACCAGGCGCAGGCTCCGGTTGTTTTCGAGAGCCAGGAATACCGCTTCCTCGGGGGTTAGTTTCAGGAAGGCTCGATGGTCGGTGCCTGCTTCCTCATCGGGTTCCGGGTCAAGCATGTAGGATTGGTCGGCGATGATTCTGTTCCGGCGCCACTCATGGTCCTGTCGCGCCGCGTCATGCGGAGTTGCGGTGCAGCCTGCCATGGTTGTTCCGACGACTAGGATCATAAGCGCGACCGCCATGCCGAGCCTGCCATTGGCTTGCTTTCTCCGCCCGTTCTTCTTTTCGAACACGGTATATACGACCGGCACGAAGACCAGGGTTACCAAGGTCGAACTGAGCAGACCGCCAATTACCGCCCGGGCCATGGGCGCCTGCATCTCACCGCCTTCGCCCAGTCCCAGAGCAAGCGGCAGCAGGCCGCCAACAGTGGTCATGGCCGTCATCAGAATCGGGCGCAGCCGCCGCCTGCCCGCCTCCTCGATGGCGCTTTTTAAATCAAGACCTTCCTGGTGTCGCAGGCGGTTGGCGGTGTCGACCAGAAGAATGGCGTTGTTTACCACAATGCCGCCGAGCATTATGCAGCCGATGAAGGATTGCACGTTGAACGTGGTTTGGGTGAGAAAAAGCATGAGAATGACGCCGACAATCGCCAGCGGCACTGAAAACATGACGATAAATGGATCCCGCAGCGATTCGTAGAGACAGGCCATGACCATGTAAACCAGGACCAGCGCCAAAATCAATCCCACCGCCAGCTCGGCAAAAGCCTCCTGCTGCTCCTCGTAGGCTCCGCCGAGCCCGACGCTGAACCCCTGCGGCACCGGCACCTGCGCCAGCGCCTCGCGGGTGTCCGCAATGATCGAGCCCAGGTCGCGCCCGGCAATGTTGCCATGCACCGATACGATCCGTTCCTGATTGAGTCGGTCGATGCCGGTCGGGCCATGTCCGAAATCGGTGTCCACAATGTTGCGCAGAGCCACCCGGCTGCCGTCGGCGGCCATGACTGACAAGTCGAGGATGTCATCCAATGGTCGCAGGTGGCCGTCCTTCAACTGCACCCGGATGTCCACTTCGTCGCCATGTTCGCGAAAGAATCCTGACCGGGTGCCGGTCAGGGCGGTCTGCAGGGTGTCCGCCACCTGCCGAACCGAGACCCCCATTGCCTCCGCCTTGCCTCGGTCAATCCGGATCATTCGTTCCGGCGCTCCGACCTCGCGGCTGATTCGCACGTCGGTAACCCCGGGGATTTCCCCAACGAGGTCGCTGATATAATGCGCCAGGGTGCTGGACGTTTCCAGGTCATGCCCTCTGATTTCGACCTGCACCTGTTCATCCCCTCCGGTCATGCGCCGCATCAGGAACATGCCCTGGGTTGAGCGTACTCGGAGGGTGGTTCCCGGGATATCGGCCAAGGCTCGACGCAGGGCGGCGGCCACTTCATCGCTCGACCGCCGGCGTTGCGCCAGGGGCACCAGCGAAATGCGCAGGTTGCCCAAGTGCGACCCGCCGGCCCGGCCCGGGCGCGGGCTGCCGCCGACACTGGCCACCATGTTGCGTATCTCAGGGGCTTCGCGTTGGACAATCTCTTCGATCTGCCGGAAAACCCGGTCAGTCTCGGCAAGGCGCGTTCCGATTTCCATCTCGACGTTTACCCGGACTTCTCCCTCGTCGGCCTCCGGCATCAGCTCGGTGCCGACCAATGGCACCAGCAGAAGCGAGCCGCCCAGCAAAATGACCGCCGCCAGCACGGTCATAAGCCGATGTTTCAGCACCCATTGCAGCAGTTTCCCATAGCGGTTTTCCAAGCCTGAGAAAAAATGAGAGTCTTCTTTTGGGGAATCGGGGCTTGAAACGGTCTTCCGCCCTGCATTCCCCCGAGTTCGGAGGAACTTCGCCGACAGCATCGGGATCATGGTCAGAGCCGCCAGCATAGAAGAGAATAGGGCGAACGCCACCACAAACGCCAGTTGGCGAAACAGTACTCCGGCCATGCCGCGGATGAATATGAGCGGCAGAAAGACAACCAAAGTGGTCAAAGTGCTGGCGGTGATCGCGGCGCCGACTTCGCGGGCGCCCTCGGTGGCGCCTGTCGTTGCCCGTTCGCCTCTTTCGAGCTTGCGATATATGTTCTCCAGCACCACAATCGAGTTGTCAACCAGCATTCCCACGCCGAGAGCCAAGCCGCCGAGAGTCATAAGATTCAGAGTGAACCCGCTGAAGTAGATCAGGGCGAACGTGCCGACAATTGACAGCGGGATGGCGACCGCGATAATCGCGGTGCCGCGATAGTTGCGCAGAAAAAGCATCAAAATCGCCAGAGTAAACAGTCCGCCGAAAATGGCCGCCGAGCGAACGTTCGCCACGGAACGCTCGATAAACTCCGAGGTGTCGACAATCGGG
>SLNM01000155.1 GCA_007133055.1 Lentisphaeria bacterium | reverse complement strand
TTTTTCTACGATACAAGGAAGGCGGGGAAAACCCCTGACACTGTTTTAGTCAACCGTCCCGATATTTCAGCCCTTTCCTGACACTGTCCCGAGCGCCGAAAAATCACTTTCCTTCCAAAGGATATTGTAATATAGCACCCCTTTTCGGCGGTGCATGCTGCAAGTGGTTTTGCGAAAAAAAGCAATGCGTCATAACAAACAATCGGTATTTCCGCCGAATCCGGCTTGTCTCGTGGCCTGACCACTTCATGGGCATAGCGGCGTTGACCCGGCACCAAGTGCTGTCTGTACATGGATAATACAAAACGATTAAGCACTTTATAAAACAAGTGGTCAGGCGGCAAACTTGGCTCGTGAATTAAGCAGGCTAGGTGCGCGACACCGCCGAAGGCAGAGCCGGAGCGCAGCGCAGGCAACTTGCGCGACAAAGATACCCGGAGGCGGCACGCATGGCTGCAGTGGCGAATAATCGTCGTCCGTACGCGTCGACCGATCTCTTCATTCGATTAGGGTTCGGGACAAGGTTCGGGAATCCCCGCAGGGGATGGCAGGAATTTAGCCACGGGCACCAGCCCGTGGAACCGCGCACCCCCATATTGCGAGCCCCCGCCTTGTAACGCCGTAGCCTTGGCGAAGGAGTACGGGGGCGACACAGGCTCCACCCCGCGTTTATTCCCACACGATTGAGGTGCCCCTTCAGGGCACAATTTTTTCCTTATTCCAACCCAGGGTTGCGCTGCGCTTAACCCTGGGCTACGATGATGCCGCCCCTTTGGGGCTATAGCACTTTTCGATTTGTACCCTATTCGCGTAAATTCGCGTGTTTCGCGGTTGAAACTGTCCCCCTTGTCCCCATCAGTGTGAATCAGTGTCCATCAGTGGTTCGAATTCTGCCCTGCCCACTTTTCGCGTGGTCAGGCGGCAAACTTGGCTCGTGAATTAAACAGGCTAAGCGTTCAAATTACAGCTCTGCAATTGCAAGTTTTGATTGTGGCGGCTAAAGTGAGGTTTCGCAGAGATTCGCCAGTCTAATCGGATTCGCCAGTCGAATCGGCTGCGAAGGCGTGCAAAGCACACTCACTGATCTGATCAATTCATGCTAATCTGGTCTTGGGACAAGGGAGAATAATTGATGATGGAACTGCGCGATTTAGGTGCTCGGTCCGGCATGAAAGTGCCACCGGTCAATATGGGGGCGATGCGTTTCCCGCGGGATGTGAAGGATGCGGTTTCCCTGGTTCGCTACGCGATTGATGCGGGGATGAGGTACATCGACACCAGCCGCGGCTATGCCGAGTCGGAGTGGATTATCGGCCGGGCCTTGCGGGATGGCTATCGGGAGAAAGTTATCCTTTCCACCAAGTCATCCCCCTGGATTATCAAGCTGCGACCGGACGACGGGCCGACTGCCGCCACCGTGCGACGGCGCATCGAGGAATCCCTGCTGCGTTTGGACGTGGACTACCTCGACTATTATCAGGTATGGAACATCAACAGCCGGGAGCATTACGAGGAGGCCACCGCACCCGGCGGCATGGTCGAGGGGATTTTACAGGCCATCGACGATGGCCTGGTACGGCGCACCGGGTTCACTACCCATGATACGGTGGAAAACCTGAAGGACTATGTCCGGGAGGCAAGTTGGTGCGACACCATTCTTTTCACCTACAATTTGCTGAACCGGCAGTATGAGCCGGCCATGCAGGCCGCCGCCGAGCAGGGGATCGGCGCCTTGATCATGAATCCGGTGGGTGGCGGGCGGTTGGCCGAGGAGAGCCCGGTTCTGCTGGAGCTGGCACATCAGGTCGGCGCCGCCGACGTGCCGGAGCTGGCCATCCGCTTTGTCACCTCCAATCCCTGGGTCACCTGCGCGGTTTCCGGAATTAATCGGCAGGCCGATGTCGACCACGCAGTGTCGGCGGCGGCCAAGCCGTCGTTCAATGCCGAACAAATGCGCTTGATCAACGAATTCCTGGATGCCCGAACCCCGCAGAACACTGGCTTTTGCACGGGTTGCAAGTATTGTCTGCCCTGTCCGCAGGGGATTGATATTCCGGCGGTCATGCGCTGCATTGACAACGCTCGCAATTGGGGTCTGCTCCAGGCGGCCCGGCGGCAGTACCAAAATATTAAGTCGGCCAAGGCGGATGCCTGCAACCAATGCCGGGCGTGTGAAAAAAAATGCACCCAAAACCTGTCGATCGCCGAGGAAATGCGATGGGCCGAAAAACATCTGACATGATCGGGACAATATCGCGAAATTGCCTCTGGCTGAACACCAGGCGAATGATTGTTTCGGTGACATTGTTCATTGCTCTCGGTTGCCTGATCGCCCGGTCCCCGGCGAAATCCACCGTTTTTAATGTCTCGGCGGACTCGCCGCATCCCTCGGGGGCAACGGTTTATCCGGGGCAGGAGGTGTCTTTGGATATTCGTCTGAGCGTCCCCGCCGCCAACCGTCCGCGGATTGAGGGCTGGCCGGAATTGCGCTTGAACAATGCGCGCACCGCCGATTTCACAGGCATTGACACGCCGGCCCGACAGTTTTATGCCAGTCGGCGGGAGACGCGGGAAGTTGACGGCGAGGAGCATCTTGTATTTGTATTGTCCACCCGCATCAGTTTTCCCGCCCCCGGTTCGGCGGGTGGCCAGGGCGAATTGACGGTGTCGGCTCTCGAGTCGGAACAGCGGCCTGCGCATCCTTTGTTTCGGGATCATGTCGGCGATGACTGGCTGTCGGGTCGCTCTCGCCAGGAACGGCGGATAAGTTTTGAGCTGCCGGATTTCCAGGCGGCACCGCTGCCCGCGCCCCCGTCGGGGATATGGCTTGGGCTGGTGGGGGGG